>NZ_JAUSUC010000059.1 GCF_030813365.1 Oikeobacillus pervagus | reverse complement strand
GGTTCGCTCGACTTGCATGTATTAGGCACGCCGCCAGCGTTCGTCCTGAGCCAGGATCAAACTCTCCAAAGAATTTGATTTAGCTCATAAAAAATTAACGTTGTTAAAACATTATGGTTACGCTTCGTTTTGTTCAGTTTTCAAAGATCAATTATGGAGCGGGTGATGGGAATCGAACCCACGACAACAGCTTGGAAGGCTGTGGTTTTACCACTAAACTACACCCGCATATATATTATTGTAACAATCGGGAAGACAGGATTCGAACCTGCGACCCCATGGTCCCAAACCATGTGCTCTACCAAGCTGAGCTACTTCCCGCCTTAAAGTTAACGCGCCCGAGAGGAGTCGAACCCCTAACCTTCTGATCCGTAGTCAGACGCTCTATCCAATTGAGCTACGGGCGCAATTTAATGCGGCCGAGAGGACTTGAACCTCCACGGGGTCTCCCCCACTAGGCCCTCAACCTAGCGCGTCTGCCATTCCGCCACGACCGCAAAACTTAAAGCGACAAAATTTATAGTATCATATATTAACTTAAACGTCAATAGTTTTTTTGAAATTCGAATGGTGCGGGTGAAGGGAGTCGAACCCCCACGCCTTACGGCGCCAGATCCTAAGTCTGGTGCGTCTGCCAATTCCGCCACACCCGCAAAACAGTGAGCCATGAAGGACTCGAACCTTCGACCCTCTGATTAAAAGTCAGATGCTCTACCAACTGAGCTAATGGCTCGCAAAAAAGAAATCTTGCACCTTTATCCGTATCACAAACTGAAAAAATATAGCCTCTAGCTTTCAGTTTGTCCCACTAGCAACAACTAAAAGTATGTATACTGAAGGATGATATCGGTTTGATCATGATCTAATTCATGAAAATAAATGGCTGGGCTAGCTGGATTCGAACCAGCGAGTCACGGAGTCAAAGTCCGTTGCCTTACCGCTTGGCTATAGCCCAATAAATATGGCGGTCCCGACGGGAATCGAACCCGCGATCTCCTGCGTGACAGGTAGGCATGTTAACCGCTACACCACGGAACCCTTTCTCCGAGATATAAACCTTATGACCCGTACGGGATTCGAACCCGTGTTACCGCCGTGAAAGGGCGGTGTCTTAACCGCTTGACCAACGGGCCAAAAAATCGACTGACGGGGAAGGAGGGATTTGAACCCTCGCGCCGGTTACCCGACCTACACCCTTAGCAGGGGCGCCTCTTCAGCCACTTGAGTACTTCCCCAAATAAAAATGGCTCCGCAGGTAGGATTCGAACCTACGACCGATCGGTTAACAGCCGATAGCTCTACCACTGAGCTACTGCGGAATGTTTCATTTCATATTTTCGACTCTTACTATTATATTGAGAAGTTCTTTAGAAGTCAAGAAAAGAATAAAACATTTCAGATGATGAAGTTGTTTTCATTCGCTTGAATAATTTATCATACTTGCTTTTTCCTTGTCAACCATTTTTATTATGTACCTCTCCTCTCAACAAAAACTAGTCTGCCTTTACATATGCCACATACAAACTTGTCTGTATTTACCTTTTTACGGCGAGGGTATTTTTGCTGGCATTCTCGACATTGATAGATAAGAATTTTTTTGTTCGAATTCTTTTCCTGTTTTGATAAGGGCGTACAAAATCTTGGTGCACCTACTTGTTTCATTAATTGTTTGAAATCACGGTCTCGATGTTTATAGCCTTTTCCTTCTAAATGAAGGTGATAATGACATAGTTCATGCTTAATAATCCCGATCAGCTCTTCCATCCCATGTTCCTGATAATATTTTTTATTCATTTCGATATTATGGGATTTCAACATGTATCTCCCACCCGTTGTTCTTAGCCGTGGATTAAAGACTGCCCTATGGCGAAAGTCCTTTCCAAAGTATTTAGTCGAAATATCCTCCACTAGTTGCTGTAAATTTTCATCATTCATTATTTCTTTCTCCTTTTTTAGTCAACCTGACAAACCGGTATAGCATACATATAAATATACACAATGAAAATAGTCAACTAGGGGGGTAAAACATGCCTAACTGGCTACAAAATCAAATGCGGAGAGCTTTTCATGAAAAAAATCGCTATCAAATTAAACTTCTGAATCAATGTTGGTATTTCTACAGAGAAAAACACTGCTAATCAAAGCAGTGTTTAATCAATTGGTGACAGCATCGTTAAAGCTACTCTATTTTTTTGTAAATCGACTTGTTCCACCCAAACGGTAATAACATCTCCCACTGAAACAACATCTAATGGATGCTTCACAAATCCTTTTTTCATTTTGGAAATATGGACAAGCCCATCCTCTTTAACTCCTACATCAATAAAGGCGCCAAAGTCCACTACATTCCGAACGGTACCTTGCAGTTCCATTCCCGGTTTCAAGTCTTCTAGCTTTAAGACATCTTTTTTCAGTAATGGTTTTGGTAGTTCGTCCCGCGGGTCCCTACCAGGGCGTATAAGTGCGTCAATCATATCTTTCAAGGTCAGTTCACCGATCCCGAGTTGACTTGCTGTCTCTTCTACGTCTATCGATTCCAATACGGTTTTCAGTTTCTCCGTACCGATATCTGATATCAATAGATTTAAACTTTCTAATAAACGGTAGACATCCTGATAGCTCTCCGGATGAATCGGTGTACGATCAATCGGTTCTTCCCCGTCCATAATTCTTAGGAAGCCAATACATTGTTCATACGTTTTCGCCCCTAATCTTGGGATTTTCTTAAGCTGTGAACGGTTGCGAAACTTCCCGTTCTCCTCTCTAAATTTAATTATATTTTTTGCGACGGATTTAGAGAGTCCTGACACATGTTGTAAAAGGGAAGAGGATGCAGTATTTACATTCACTCCTACTTGGTTAACGGCTGTTTCTACTACAAAGTCCAACGATTCATTTAATTTCTTTTGGGAAACATCGTGTTGATACTGTCCTACCCCAACGGATTTTGGATCAATTTTCACAAGTTCTGCTAACGGATCTTGAAGTCTTCTCGCGATCGATACAGCACTTCTTTCCTCAACTTGAAAATCAGGAAATTCCTCACGTGCTAGATAGGATGCCGAGTATACACTAGCGCCGGCTTCATTCACAATCAAATAGGATATTTCCATATCCACTATTTTTAACATATCTGAAACAAATTGTTCTGTCTCACGGGATGCCGTTCCATTTCCGATGGCGACGACCTCAATTTGAAATTTCTTTAAAATCTCAATAAATTTACTTTTGGCATCCTCCAGTTTTGGTTTTGGAGGATGTGGATAAATCACACCAATATGAAGGACTTTCCCGGTCTCATCGACAACTGCAAGCTTACAACCTGTTCGAAAAGCAGGATCCACCCCCAACACCATTTTCCCCTTTAAAGGTGGTTGTAATAAAAGCTTCCTTAAATTTTCTGCAAAAATATGTATAGCTCGATCTTCGCCTTTTTCTGTTAATTCATTGCGGACTTCTCTTTCAATAGATGGTTGGATCAATCGTTTATACCCATCTTCTATCGCTTCTACCACAGTTGCCGTCGTAATAGATTGCGGATTAGAAATGATTTTTTTATGAAGGTATCGCAAAATGTACTCAGGATCCACATGCACGGATACTCGTAAAATGCCTTCTTTCTCCCCGCGGTTTAATGCTAATACACGGTGGGGAACAATTTTATGAACAGGTTCCTCGTATTCATAATACATTTCATAGACCTTTTTTTCGTCTTCTTCTTTATTTTTTACAGTGGACTTTATCATTCCTTTTCGAAAAGTCGCATTTCTTACCCATTCACGAATCGCAGCATCATCTGACATCATTTCTGCGATAATATCTTGTGCTCCGCTCACTGCTTCTTCAACTGATGAGACACCTTTTTCTTCCGATAAAAATTGTGACGCTTCTTCTTCGACTGACCCCTGACTTGGAAAAGTGAGGATCCATTTCGCTAACGGTTCTAAGCTTTTTTCCTTCGCAATCGTCGCTCGTGTACGTCTTTTTTGCTTATAAGGACGATACAAATCTTCAACCGTTTGGAGTTTCTCTGCACTTAGTATCCCTTTTCGTAACTCCTCCGTTAGCTTTCCTTGCTCATCAATCAGTCTTAAAACTTCCTCTTTTCGTTGCTCTAAATTTTGCAAATAAGACCAACGTTCCATAATCGAACGGATTTGTACTTCATCAAGAGCCCCCGTCATCTCTTTCCGATAACGCGCAATAAACGGAACAGTATTCCCCTCTTCTAATAATGAAATCACAGTTTCTACTTGTTTTAATTTATATTGTTGCTCAGCAGCAATTTTTTTCATTAAGGGTTGTTTCTGAACGGTTTGTACTGTCACTACATTTCCTCCATCTCTATCATCATTCTTCTTTATTGTATCATTCACGGCACATAAATCTTATTTTCAGAATGTCGATTATTAAGCCTCTTACCTCAAAAATAATCTCCCCTTATTATTCCAAACTTCCCTTTGGATGACAAACAATTCTGTATGTAGGGGGATTGTTTCTAACCAAGGAGGCAGGATAAAAAACAAAAAAAGCCTGCCATTACAGCAAGCAACCGACAATAAATGTGGAGTCATCATTATTGTTGGATAACCGTTTTTTTAATTCATACGCAATTTGACATATGGAGCGGTTTTTTAAAATGGATTTTACATTTGAAATCTTTAAACCATCGGAATGAAGAAGAAATGTACTATTTTTGTCATATACAAAATATTGCGTCTTATACAACTGTGGTTTACCTGATAAATAACCGCTCACTGGCAAAGGGTAAGTTAACTCCCCATCCTCAGTTAGGACATAAAAGCGGATATTTCCTACACAACTATAAATAAATTTCTGTTTTTGAAAATTCACCTTCAATATGGCTACGGTCGCTCCCCTTTTCGAAAGAAGGGCTTCGTTACAATATCTCATTAAGGTATCAACATCTTCTTCATGATACTTGGCTACTGTTTTCGTAACCGCAGTAGCCGCTTCATAGGCAAATTGGCCACTACCTAAACCATCTGCTAAAACGCAAATGAAGTAGTCCTCATATATTTCCATAAAATAACTATCGCCACAGTATGGCATACCATCTTTCGAATCTTGTGAAGCAAACACTTCTACTTTGTCATGTTCTAGATGATTCATTACATAGAACTCTCCGCATTACTAACATCTGTGTAGATCGCCTTTTTCAACTTTTTAATAGCCCTTCTCTGTAGCCGTGAAACATGCATTTGTGAGATCCCTATTTTTTCTCCAGCATCTTTTTGGCTCATATTTTCTATAAAAGTTAATTGGATCACTTGTTTTTCTCGATCTGTCAACACATGCAACACTCTTTCTAGAACTAGCTTTTGATCTACCTTCTCATATCCCTCTTCTTCATTTCCGATAATATCCAAAAGTGTTATGGTGCTCCCGTCTGAATCTGATTCGATTGTATGGTCTACTGATAGAGCGTTATAGCTTTTGCCCATCTCCATCGCCTCTAATACTTCCTCTGTTGTGACCCCTAGATGTTCAGCAATTTCCTCCACTTTTGGGGAGCGCTCATAAGTCGCTGTGAGCTCCTCGACTGACGCTTTGATTTTCGGACCGATCTCTTTGATTTTTCTTGGAACATGAACACTCCAAGTTTTATCACGTAAAAATCGCTTAATCTCCCCAACGATGGTAGGAATCGCGAAGGCCTTGAAACTTTTTCCCACAGATGCGTCATATCTTCGAATGGCTCCTAATAGACCAATCATCCCCACCTGAATAATGTCTTCATGAAAGGATTTTCCCATTGAATACCTACGTGCAAGGGACACGACCAGGCTTTGATAATAAGCAACTAATCGATTCAGCGCTTCTTCATCTTCCTTTAATTGAAATCTTTTGATCCAATCGAGTACCTGCTCATCAGAAGACTTATTAGGTTGAGAGGGTTTTGACATCAATCTCCACCTGCTCTCCTTCAAGGTATTTCGTCATGAAGACTGTTACCCCTTCCTCATGGTGAATTTCCACTTCATCCATAAGTGTTTCTATAAGATAAAGACCTAATCCTCCTTCACGCAAAAACTCTAATGAATCTTCCTTATATGGTCCTACCCCACTTTGAGTTTCTTGAAAATTAAAGCTTTGTCCATGATCCGTTACCATTACTTCAAGGCGGTCACGATACAATCCGAACCCAATCTCCACTTCTCCCGTTTCCTTATTTGAATAAGCATGTTGGACAGCATTCGTTACCGCTTCACTCGCTGCTATTTTCAAATCTTCAATTGCATCGTATGAAAACCCCATACGACTTGCAATTCCGGAAAGTGTTAACCGCAATACGCCTACATATTCGGGCTTTGCTGGTAGTTTCATTTCGATGTAATCTAACGGTTTCATTTTTTACACTCCACCTTCTATTTCGGAACGGACATCCATAATATCCGCAAGCCCCGTAATGTCAAATAGCCTTTTGAGTCGCTTAGATAAGCCTGTTAACCGTAAGTGACCATCATGGGTCTTTAGATTTTTGTAGATTCCCACAATGACTCCTAACCCCGTGCTATCCATATAACCAACATCTGATAAATGAATAGTAATTTGTGCACCATTTCTTTCAGAGAAAGACTCTAGAGCTTCGCGAAGTTTCGGTGCTGTATAAACATCAATTTCCCCATTTAACCACACATCTATCTTCTCATTCTCGCTTTTAACCTCATATGTTAAGTTCATCATTTCTCCACCTTTTCGTTCACAAATCCCTTAATCTTCTTTACCCATCCTTTTAAGCAATTAAACCATTTTTTACATGTCCCTCTTTAGGATAATTAATGTAAAATCATCTCGTAGCTGAAAGTCTTGGAGTGCCTCTAACTCTTTATAAATTTTGTTCACAATATCCTGTGACTTCAAATGAATGTATTTTTTTATATATTCAATTAAGGTCTCCCGTTCAATAAACCCCTCATTTATCCTGCATTCTGTCACACCATCTGATAATAAAATAATCATATCCCCAGGTGCAATCTTCTTTTTATATTGACGATAGCGAGATTTTTTATCTACACCTAGAAGCAAGCCCTTTGCTTTTAATTCAGTGAAAATCTGAGTACTTGCTTCAAAATAAAATCCTGGTTCATGACCTGCAGAAGAAAAATGAAAAAGGTGCTCGTCCATTTCATAAAGCCCATAGAACATGGAAATAAACATGCTAGGGTCTACGTTCTGTTCAACTACTCTATTTAAGCTACTTAAAACTGAGCTTGGATAGTAACGATGATCTGGCAGACTGTCCATTGCATATTTAATCATGGACATACATAATGCAGCAGGAATTCCTTTTCCAATAATATCGGCAATGGCAATACTAAGGGAGCCATCCTCATCTTGTACGAAATGATAATAATCTCCGCTCATTTGTTTTGCAGGGACACTGATCGCTCCAATATCAAGTCCTTCAATCTGAGGGATCGTGGTGCCTAATAATGTTTGTTGCATATTGGCTGCTACTTCAATTTCTGTTTTTAATTCTTGCTGAATACTGCGTAAACTTTGATGCTCTCGGTAAGCGAGACCATATCCCATCATTACCTCAAGTAAAATATCAAATGAATGAAGAACATTAAGGGAGATATTTGGCTCATTTTTTAACAATGCATTTTTATGTAAACTAATGATTTCCTCTGGGGATACATGTTGTTCAATTAGTTTTCTACTGAATTTTTGACTAAGGTATAAGGCTTGTTCTGTTTGTTCTTCTAAATAACTCTTAATAATTTCGTTATACTCATGACTTATAACTTCTTTTAAACTCATTGTCCTCCCCCTACCGAAGCCATTTAATTGCTTTAACTTTTGTTCCATCGTCGGAACTGGAGGTAATGGTGAACTCATCCATTAATCGTTTCACCCCTGGCAAACCTGCTCCCAATCCACCAGAAGTGGAAAATCCGTCCTCCATTACTTTTCTAATGTTTTCAATCCCAGGGCCTGTATCCTTTGCAATGACACATAACCCCTTCTTGCCGTTATTTTGCACCTGTTCTATTTCTATTAGCCCTTTTTCCGTGTAAAGATATATATTTCGTGCTAATTCACTAATGGCTGTTGTGATTCTTGCTTGATCCACCGTACCAAACCCGATTTCCTTCGCAACGTTTCGCCCAAGCTGCCTAGCTGCTACAATGTCCCACTCATTGATAATTTTGACACAAGATTCCATATGTTTAGTCCCCCAATTCCCGATGGAGTTTCTCTAAACCTTTTTCCAAATCAAGTGCTGTAAGGACATTTTCAAGCCGAATTCCCAATTCGATCAAAGTAATTGCCACGGCAGGCTGTATTCCTGTAATCACCACTTTTGCTCCCATTAACTTTGACATATCAATGACGTCACCCAATACTTTTGCAATAAAAGAATCAATAAAGTCAATGGATGTAATATCTATCACGACACCGCTTGCATTTGTTTCGTGTATTTCTCGAAGTAAGTCTTCTTGAAATTGAAGAGCTGTTTGATCATCTAATTCCCACTGGATTGAGATTAATAGACAATCATATAATTTCAGAATAGGAATTCGTGGATTCATTTCATATCCCCTACTTCAATAATTCTTCGGTTTGTTAAGGCAAGCGCTTGTTCAATTCCCTTTTTTAATGTGCTTGTCGTAATGACTTGATCAAGATTGATTCCCAAATTGACGATCGTCTGCGCTATTTCTGGGCGGATGCCGACGATCATGCATTTAGCCCCTACAAGGCGAACAGCATCAGCAGCATGAATAATATGATGTGCAACCATTGTATCTACAACTGGAACACCAGTTATATCGATCAAAACAACTTCCGATCTATTTTCAACAATCCCGTTCAGTAAATTTTCCATAATTAATTTGGCTCTTTCTGTATCAATCGTACCAATAAGAGGCATCACTGAAATTTGTTCAAACACTGGGATTAAGGGCGCAGATAATTCTTGGAGTGCATTTTTTTGCATCGAGACCGTTCTTTCCCATGTTTTTGCATAGGTGCTAACAATCTCTTTATACATTGGGGATATCCATTGATCCAATCTATTTGTATAATCGATATTATTTTCTTCAGTTAATATTTTTTCTTCCCACATTTTTTTAAGGACAATGGATTTAAATTTTTGCAAACCTGTCGTTACAAACGTAATTGGCCAATTCAAATGGACCACTTTCTCTGCAAACCCTTTTAACTTAATATGAAATTCTTTTTCTGAATCTATTAGATTGGACACAATTAATTCAATAAACTCCTGACTAGCCCTATTGAACACTTCGTCTGATACAACATCAATCATACGATCATCTGCTTCGCCCATCATTTCGTCCATCCAATCATACAAGATTGGTTTATTATAATCAGTGATAAACCGAATAATGTTTCTTTGCATAAATTCTCTTCCTCCTTCGCCCAATACTTTTTTCTATCGATGAATTATTCCTTTATTGTAACAATCCTCATCTTGGATTCATAATGATTCGAATATTTCTTTCTCAATTTTCCAAAATTAAGTCTTCTTTCATTACATCTAGGAATATGTTTTAAGCCAAAAAAATAAACGCCCTTCTAGATTTCTAGAGAGCGTCAATCTTTTAAAATTCTATGAGTCCTAAACTAATTTGCAATGATTCATCTACTTTTTCCATCATTTCATCGTCAAGGTGAGTTATTTTATCCGTTAAGCGTTGTTTATCTATGGTGCGTATTTGTTCAAGCAAGATAACGGAATCCCGTTCAAAGCCGTACCGCTTAGCATTAATTTCAACATGTGTAGGCAGTTTTGCTTTTTGAATTTGCGCTGTAATTGCCGCGACAATAACAGTCGGACTAAACCGATTCCCGATGTCGTTTTGTATGATGAGGACAGGACGAACACCGCCTTGCTCAGAGCCGACAACAGGGGAAAGGTCTGCAAAATACACGTCACCACGCTTAACAATCAAAGTGCTTACCCTCCACTTACTAGACGCTCTACAGTATTTTCCGCCTCATACTCAGCCTGAATCGCTTCAGAAGCAATCTCAAGATTAATCTTCGCCATTTCCATATATCCACGTCTCATCGTTTCGCGGATATGGCGCTTCTTACGCTCACGAAGATACATTTTCGTTGCTCTATAAATAAATTCACTGCGATTCACATTTTCCTGCTCAGCAAAGCCGTCTAATTCCGACAAAAAATGCTGCGGTAACCGAATTGAAATTTCCGTTGTTGCGCTGGATTCAGACACGAGCTACACCTCCACCAATCACTACACACCGTCTCTTTAATACCCTAACTTATCATACCATTAATTTGGTTTCGAAAAAAGTCTAAATATAAAAAACAAATTTCTAATCTATTATTGGCGTAAAAAATAGTAAATTATGCATCAGCCTTTACATTGTATAAAGAATTTTCCTTTTTTAGAATAAAATATTTAAAAAATAGATGGCAATAATTTATTATCGATGCTTTGAACTTGGCCGTTTTCTATATAAACACGAGGGACGCGACTTGTTATAATACAAGGAACTTCGTAATCAATCGTTTCCAAGGTTTCCGCAATTTCATCCATCGTAATCTCTTGATCCCCTTGTTTTCCGATCAATGTAACCTTTGTTCCAATAGACACCTCTTGATTTAAACGAATCATACATTGATCCATACAGATGCGACCAACAATGGGAGCTCTCTGACCATTTACAAGGACTTCTTGCCCTTGTAATTTACGAATCCATCCATCTGCATAACCGATCGGCAAGGTAGCAATCCATTCGTCACCACTCGCTTCATATGTCGCACCATAACTAATCTTCTCTCCAGCATGTACTTTTTTTATATGAACCACTTTTGTGTGTAAGGAGAACGCCGGCTTTAACTGAAATGGCAGTAAAGGTTTCATTTCATTAGAAGGAGATAATCCATACATAGAAATCCCTAGTCTTACTGCATTAAAATAAGCTTTTGAATGTCTTAGAGTTGTGGCGCTATTCGCACAATGAATATACTTTGGCTTTGCTCTTAAGAAGCTAATAAGTGATTGGAAACGACCTAATTGCTCTGTAAAATAAGTCATTTCAACCTCATCTGCAGTTGCAAAGTGAGTAAAAACGCCCTCAAATCGAAAGACAGAACTAGAAGCTAAATAGGTTTCAAATGTCTTTATTTCCTTTTCCGTTTTAATTCCTAATCTTCCCATGCCTGTATCACATTTCAAATGGACATTTAGCATCTTTCCTTGTAATTGCGGCTCCGCTTGTTTCAGCCATTCCATTTGAAATACGGTCAAAGAGATTCGATTTTCAGCTGCGATGACGGCATCTTCTGGACGACTCGCCCCTAATACTAGTATAGGAGATGTCACACCTTTTTTTCGCAAAGCTAGTGCTTCGTCTAACACAGCAACTGCTAGCCCACTCGCTCCAGCTCCTAAAGCAGCATGGGCAACTTGAACATCTCCATGTCCATAAGCATTTGCTTTCACAACCGCAAATAAATCCACATCCTCAGGTAATAATTTCTTCGTTTCTATCACATTAAATTTAATATGGTCTAATTGAATTTCTGCCCAAGTATCACGAAAAAACACATGATTGTTACTCACTCGTTGTCCCTTCTTTCATGTAAAAAGTGAATATTCTTTATTATACATGGTTTTTGAGTAATGTCGGTTAAATTGTTTATCCTTTATAAGAAAAACGAGAATCACAATTGATATAAAACTTTTAATACACAAAGAAAACGCCAAAAATAAAGAGATGCCTTAAGCATCTCTATCAACATGATCTTATTATTTTACCGAATTTCCATGAACTGACCGGGCAATTTCAATCATTTCCTCTTTCGATAAATCTTTCGAAGCAAGGAGATAATCGACCCCATTATACGTCCATGAAATCGAGTGCTCTGAAATCGATCCGATTGTAAATCCTAAATCAATCATTTCACCACTCATTTCAGTTGGCTCGATTGATGTTGTCATCACTTTTGACTTTTCTTGAACTAGAGTAAAGGATTGTTTATCACCAGCGTATGTTAAGACCACGCGTTTACCATCTTCCGTCACAATCTCATTCTCTTCCACTAAGCTTATTCCAGGCATTTCTTCTACATATTGAACAGAAAAATCACGATCATCGCTATTCGCTAAAACGGGTACCTCAAGCTGTGCACCTGTCATATTCTTTTTCATATCAAAGGAGGCGTTTTCGAAGCTTGCGTTAAAATTCACCTTGTTAAACTTTACCTTGACAAGAGCATTGCGATCCGTATCTAACACTTTCACAGATACAGGTGATAAATCTTTTTTATTAAATGTAATCTTTTGAGTCGGAAGCATTTGACTATTTTGATAACGAGTCTTCGTCTCAAATATATAATGATCTTTTGTTTCTTTGAATTTTGCCTCTTTATCTTCTAAAATATCTGCCACTAATGATTCATATAAATACGCTTGGCTGCTATTTTTAGGCCAATCACTCTGAAACTTGAAGCTTTTGTTTAAGGCTGGTGTTAATACATAAACCCCTGACTCATTTCTTAAAATCATTTGACTTTGATCTTTTTTCGGCGTTTTTAAAACAACACGATAAAAATTATGCTCCTTGTTCCATACTTCAACATCATACGTCTGGGATTCTTCACCGACTTGTAGCGTCATTTGTGCATCCGCCTTATAGCCTTTCATTTTTTCCACTTTTTCATTTAGATCTTTTACAACATCTTCTTGTGACTTCGAACCGCAGGCGGCGAGAACTAATATTGTCATTAACGCAACCACTAGAAGAATAGCATTCCTTCTCATTTTTTCAACAACCCCTTTGTCTCATTTAAACGTTAAATGGAGAGTTGAGATACATTAGAAAATAAACTGCTAGATTTTTTATATCCCTTAAAAATCATTCCTTGTGCAGCATTCTTTACTTAGATATCCTTGTCTCTCCTTATCGCTAAAATATATGAGACAACCTAAAGGAATATAACCTTCGTTCAAGTGAATTTCAGTCAATGAACATTCCCAGATGTTCCTTCCATTATTTCGTTTTTCTCCCGTTATTCTTCAATAATTACTTGTGTAGCGACGTAATCTTGACTATGTGTAACGGAAAGATGAACTCCTTTTCCAAATGGTTTCTTTATAATCGGCTTGCCTTTATCATTATAATCGGTTTCGATATCTGTAAAGGAAAGCTCCTCACCAATTCCCGTCCCATATGCCTTGGCAAAAGCTTCTTTTAATGAGAAGCGCCCTGCTAAATATTCGATCTTTCTCCTATTACTCAATTGTAAATAATACGATTGTTCATTCTGTGTTAAGATTCTTTGAATAAATTTCGGTTGCCGTTCTGCAATTTTTTGCACTCTAGCAATTTCTACAATGTCTAATCCTATTCCTTTGATCATTCCCATTTCACTTCTTTCATAAAGTTCATCAATTATTTGACTTCTTGTACATACAATAGAATGAAGCCTTGCCCATCTATTTTCTAATCACTAG
This sequence comes from Oikeobacillus pervagus, assembly GCF_030813365.1. NCBI lineage: Bacteria > Bacillati > Bacillota > Bacilli > Caryophanales > Bacillaceae > Oikeobacillus > Oikeobacillus pervagus. The sequence continues at coordinate 822 of NZ_JAUSUC010000059.1, read as the reverse complement.
AAGATCTTTTCAATACTTTTAAGGAGGGATTCTTACTATGTTTCTTCGCACAGAAAGTTTTTCACAGTTTATTCGTTATTATCCAATTATCACCATCATTATTACCATTCATATATTAGCCTACATTTTATTATTCATTCCCTTTTTCCCTTCCATCGCCTTTTATCAAACTTTTGCTGGCACAAATATCTACATCGCAAATGGGGAATGGTGGCGGCTGTTCTCACCGATCTTTTTACATAGTTCATTTGCCCATTTGTTCTTCAACTCCATTTCATTGATCATTTTCGGGCCTCCTTTGGAAAAAATTCTAACGAAATACCCATTCCTATTCCTGTATATTTGTAGTGGAATCATCGGCAATATCGCAACATTTCTTCTGATGCCAGCAACCTATTCTCATATTGGCTCAAGCGGTGCCATCTTTGGATTATTTGGCACTTATTTTTCCTTATATTTATTTAAATCATCTCTCATAACGAATGAACATAAGAAGGTGATTCTTCCCATTATCATTCTTGCTGGTATTATGACGTTCGGACAGCCAAACATTAATTTCATTTCCCATCTAAGTGGGTTTATAGCAGGAGTGGCATTTGGCTACTTCTATACCTCCAGACGAAAACCAACATTTTGATTACATTTTATGAAGTAGTGCAAATAAGCGCGGGAAATACGCATATTTTTAGGGAAATAAGCAAATGTCCTGAGAACTAGCGCAATTCCACCTGGAAACAGTGCAAATATCGCTCGGAAATAAGCAAATACATGAGGGAAATAAGCAAATCGGGGTTGCCTGGCTGTCCCCCTAAAAGAGTAATC
>NZ_JAUSUC010000058.1 GCF_030813365.1 Oikeobacillus pervagus | reverse complement strand
ATCAAATATGCCAAGGAGAGGCGCAAAAGAGTCGAAAACAGGTGCAAATCCGCCTGGGAAATGATCAAAAGCGGCAGGGAAATGATCAAATTGAGGAAATGAAAAAAAGAGTGGGTTTGGGGAGACGAAGGGGAAGTAGGTGCAAAAAAACCTGGGAAATAGTCAAATCCTAAGGGAAATAATCAAATATGCCAAGGAGAGGCGCAAAAGAGTCGAAAACAGGTGCAAATCCGCCTGGGAAATGATCAAAAGCGGCAGGGAAATGATCAAATTGAGAAAATGAAAAAAAGAGTGGGGTTGCGGAGACGAAGGGGAAGTAGAGGTGCAAATAAATCTGGGAAATAGTCAAATCCCAGGGGAAATAATCAAATATGCCAAGGATAGGAGCAAAAGAGTTGAAAACAGGTGCAAATCTGCCTGGGAAATGTTCAAAAGCGGCGGGGAAATGATCAAATCGAGAAAATGAAAAAAAGAGTGGTGTTGCGGAGACGAAGGGGAAGTAGAGGTGCAAAAAAACCTGGGAAATAGTCAAATCCCAGGGGAAATAATCAAATATGCCAAGGAGAGGCGCAAAAGAGTCGAAAACAGGTGCAAATCCGCCTGGGAAATGTTCAAAATCCAAAGGGAAATGATCAAATCGAGAAAAATGGAAAAAGGGAAATAGGGTTTGGGGGACGAGAGAGGAGTAGTGCAAATAAATCTGGGAAATAGTCAAATCCAAAGGGAAATAATCAAATATGCCAAAGATAGGCACAAAAGAGTCGAAAACAGGTGCAAATCCTCCTGGGAAATGATCAAATCCGGCAGGGAAATGATCAAATTGAGGAAATCAAAAAAGGGAGATCCTACTCTCAAAAGTAGAATCCCCCTTATTTCAACCGCGATTCCCGCGCATGAAATGTTATTTATGCTGGAGCAAAATGTTCTATATTTCCTCAGTTTGGAATATTCCATCCGCCTTTTTCTTGGAAAAATCCTCGTCCTGATAATACATATTTTTTACCAATACATTCGGGCCAAGGCATTTCACATTTGAGCAATGACAATTCAGGCTTTTGGCCAAATCCGTCTGAAGCCAAGTAGCAAAGACATCCGGTAAACGATCCTTTAAAATATTGCCTAATGGAGGTGTATCCCCAAAATCAGTCACAATCACATCTCCGGTAAAAATGTTTACATTTAATCTTGAACGTCCATCGGGATCATTTCTTAACGTGACATTTTTCGCTTCATATAATCGTTGTAAAAGCAATTGGTCATCCTTATTTACACTACAAGCATAAAAAGGTAATGTTCCAAATAGCATCCATGTGTCCTCATCGCGAATATCCAAGACATGATGAATCGCGCGCCGAGTTTCTTCTAAAGATAAAGTTTTCAAAGAAGAAGCGAAATCACTTGGATACATCGGGTGAATTTCATGACGAAAACACTTCATTTCATTCACCACTTGATGATGAATCTGTTCGATAAAAGGAAGAGTTTTCTGATTTAACATCGTCTCCGCTGAAACTTGCACACCATTCTCAGCAAGAGTACGGCTATTTATAATCATCCGCTCGAATAATTTTCCTCTTTGCTCTCGCGTTGGTTTTCTCTCCATCATCGCAAATCCCGTGTCAATAAATTCATCGACAGTTCCCCAGTTATGTGAAATATGCAACACATCTAAATAAGGGGCAATCAGTAAATAACGTTCAATTGGTAAAGTTAAATTTGAATTGATTTGTGTTCGAACACCGCGCTCATGGGCATACTTCAATAGAGGGAGAACATAATTCTCAACCGATTTTTTCGATAACATGGGTTCTCCGCCCGTAATACTAAAAGTACGTAAATGAGGAATCTCATCTAATCGCTTGATAAGAACATCTATTGGAAGAGCATCGGGATCCTTTTGGTCCAATGTATACCCAACCGCACAATGTTTACAACGCATATTGCATAAATACGTTGTCGTAAACTCAATATTTGATAGGGTTAACTTACCAAACTCTTCCATATCCATATAAGCTTCCCATGGATCATATGACGGCGAAATGATCTTACTCATCAGATTAAAATCTCCTTTTATATATGATAAAGCACCGAAAACTTCGGGCCACGTTCACAATCTCACAAAGTCCATCTTCATGGAAAATAAGACGAATGTCAATAATCAATTGCATTCCAAAAAAAATTCCGCTACGATAAAACAGGGAAAGGAGCGAATACTTTTGGGCAAAGCGATAGAAGATAAAGACTTACAATTAACTTATTTAAAAGAAAGAATAAATATGTTTTTACAAGTGTTAGACACCATCGATCCGGAATCAACTGATTTAGAAGATGTGGACCGATTAATCAACATGATTGAAGATATAGAATTAAAATGCCAACAGTTCAAAAAAATGAATGACGCAAAACTTCCTTTATAATGGACCAAAATATGGGAAATGAGTTTATACTTGGGAGCAAATTTTTAGAATACATGCATCCTTTGAAAAATGCTCCTTTCCTTTTTTACCTCCTCTTCAACGTAAAAAAGATATCCCTCCCTATTACCATAATCATGAAGTAATCGGTTTCAAATCCCCCCTTTCTTTCAATACAGCCTAGGAGTATAATGGAGTTTGAGTAAAAGTACGAAATATTTTTTGGGCCAAGGGAAGGGGAGCAAAAATGAATACAGAAAAGCTTCAAGAAAGCATGTACAAATTAATTGTTGAAACTTCAACGAACTTACCGAAAGACGTTCGCCGTGCTATTCAATCTGCGAAACAACGCGAAAATGCTGGAACTCGTGCTGCGATGAGTTTAGCGACGATTACAAATAATATTCAAATGGCAGATGAAAACGTATCACCAATTTGCCAAGATACAGGATTACCAACTTTTAAAATAAAAACTCCAGTTGGCGTCAACCAACTTGAATTAAAAGAGGCTATTCATCAAGCACTTGTTCAAGCGACAAAAGACGGAAAACTTCGTCCAAACTCTGTTGATTCTCTAACAGGTAAAAACAGTGGGGACAACTTAGGAACGGGGTTACCTGTTATTAAGTTTGAACAATGGGAAAAAGATTATATCGATGTTCGTCTTATTTTAAAAGGTGGCGGCTGTGAAAATAAAAACATTCAATACAGTCTTCCATGTGAATTAGAAGGACTAGGAAGAGCTGGCCGTGATTTAGACGGAATTCGTAAATGTATCATGCACTCTGTCTACCAAGCACAAGGGCAAGGCTGTAGTGCCGGATTCATTGGTGTTGGAATCGGAGGAGATCGCTCTTCAGGTTATGACCTAGCAAAAGCACAATTATTCCGTTCTGCTGACGATGTGAATCCGAATGAAGATTTACGTAAATTAGAAGAATATGTATTAGAAAATGCTAATAAATTAGGAATCGGAACAATGGGATTCGGTGGAGAAACGACTCTTCTAGGCTGTAAAGTCGGTGTTATGAACCGTATTCCAGCGAGCTTCTTCGTTTCTGTTGCTTATAACTGTTGGGCTTTCCGCCGTCTAGGTGTTCAAGTGAACCCTGAAACAGGTGAAATTCAAGAATGGTTATACCAAGAAGGCGATAAGATTTCGTTTGCAGAAACAGAAGCTGAAAAAGAAACGGCAGCAACAACTGAACAACAAATCATCAGCCTACAAGCTCCGATTACAGAAGAGCAAATTCGTGAGTTGAAAGTAGGAGACGTTGTTCAAATTAACGGTAGAATGTACACAGGTCGTGATGCAATCCATAAACATTTAACAGATCATGATGCTCCTGTTGATTTAAATGGACAAGTAATTTACCATTGTGGACCTGTTATGTTAAAAGATGATGAAGGAAACTGGCATGTGAAAGCTGCTGGACCAACAACATCTATCCGTGAAGAACCTTACCAAGGCGATATCATGAAAAAATTTGGAATTCGCGCTGTCATCGGTAAAGGTGGTATGGGACCAAAAACATTAAAAGCACTAAATGAACATGGTGGCGTTTACTTAAATGCAATCGGTGGAGCTGCTCAATACTATGCAGACTGTATTAAGTCTGTTGACGGTGTAGACCTAATGGAATTTGGTATCCCAGAAGCAATGTGGCATTTAAGTGTAGAGGGATTCACAGCGGTTGTTACAATGGATTCACACGGAAACAGCTTACATCAAGATGTCGATAAATCATCATTAGAAAAACTAGCTCAATTTAAAGAACGTGTTTTTAAATAAACAAGAAAAAAGAAAAGGCGACTCTCTTTTTTAGAGGGTCGTCTTTTTGGCATGAAATGGAACTGAATAATAAGAATGAATCTTTACTTTTCACAAAAAATAAACATAAATAATTAAGAAGAAAGGACTCTATATATGAGAACAATCATTAGTTTATTCATTGCCTTTTTTATAAGCTTCACGATAACTGTTCCCTCACAGGCAATCTCAAATGAGCCGATCCATTGGGGATTTAAAAGAAGTTCAAATGGCGTTCCACCAGATGCCGGTGAAGCATATAACACATTACTGGAAAAATACGATGCGTTCTATAAGGGAAAGGCCAATAAAAAAGTTCTTTATTTAACTTTTGATAATGGCTACGAAAACGGTTATACGGCCAAAATTTTGGATACTTTAAAACAGGAAAAAGTCCCTGCCACCTTTTTTGTAACCGGTCATTATTTACGAAGTGCTCCCGATTTAGTGAGAAGAATGGTAAAAGAAGGACATATTGTTGGTAACCACTCATGGAGCCATCCCGATCTTACCCAAGTAAGTGACGAAAAACTCAAAAGGGAATTAGCATTAGTTGAAGAAGAAACCGCCAAAATGACGAAACAAAAGAAAATGGAATATTTGCGCCCACCAAGAGGAATCCTTAGCGAACGAACATTAAAACTTGCGAAAGAAGAAGGCTACACACATGTCTTATGGTCACTCGCATTCGTCGACTGGCAAACCAATAACCAAAAAGGATGGCAATATTCCTACGACAACATCATGACCCAAGCCCATCCTGGAGCTGTCATCCTACTTCACACCGTCTCCAAAGACAACGCTGAAGCATTAGAAAAAGCCCTACAAGACTTAAAAAAACAAGGCTACCAATTTAAAAGCCTTGATCATTATAAAAAGAACCCAAAAAAGAAGGCTGCAGAATAAAGCAGCTTTCTTTTTGGGGAATACTTCAAAAATATCCACACGGAAAATACGAAAATCAAACGTAAAAAGGGATCCCCGTTTTGCTCCCACAGTGCAAAAACTTTCGGGTAATAGGTAAATAAATTGGGAAATACACATATTTTTATAGAGGTAACGCATATCTACACTGGAAATAAGCAAATCCCCATTACAACACACCCCCACATTTCTTTCCCCTCCCTCTTTTTGTTATAATGAAAAGAAAAAAGTGAGAGGTTTTCCTATGTGGCAAGAAAAAATAGAAAAAGCAGGACCTTATCATTTTGATCAAGTACTCGATCGGCTTTCCATAGATCCTTTAAATCAAATTTTTCCTGATGAACGGATGATTCATGTTCCCATCTATACGCTAAAAGAAGTCGCTCAGATTCAAGCGATTGGTACAGTAGAGGAACCGATCTTTATTATAAAAGGTGAAAACCACCAAACAAAGTTGGTCGTTTTACAAGAAATATCAAAAATCTTCCAATGGGACATGCCATTAAAACCGATGATCACCCATTTTCAGGAAACAGACATGGCTGAAATCGTCGCTGAACATTACGGAACACCCATCGTGCTCGATTTTAGCCCATACAGCTGCATCATAAAATGTATTATTCATCAACAATTAAATTTAAAATTTGCTCACACTTTAACAGAGCGATTTGTGAAACAATTTGGAGAAAAGCGAAAAGGAGTATGGTTTTACCCAACACCTGAAAAAGCAGCTTCCATTACAATCCCACAATTAAGAGATTTACAATTTAGTCAAAGAAAAGCGGAATATGTCATTGGTTTTTCCGAGCTTGTAGCGAATCAACAAATTGATTTGACTGCATTGGCAAATGAACCAAATGAAGCCATTTTGAAAAAATTAACAAAGGTAAGAGGCATCGGTCCTTGGACGGTCGAGAATTTTCTTATGTTTGGTTTAGGTCGAAAAAATCTTTTTCCCAAACAAGATATTGGCATTCAACGAGCGATCCAACAGCTAAAAGGACTTGAGCATAAGCCCACATTTGAACAAATGGAAGAGTGGAGCAAGGAATGGGCTCCCTATTTAAGTTACGCTTCTTTATATTTATGGAGAAGCATTGAAAAAAGGAAGTGAGCGAAATGAAACAAAAGCAAATCAACATAAAAGAAAAACAAACATTTCCTTTATCGATCAAACGTCTAGGAATTAACGGGGAAGGGGTCGGCTATTTCAAACGACAAGTCGTATTCGTACCAGGAGCACTTCCAGGAGAAGAGGTTGTCGTTGAAGCAACGAATGTTAAACCAAAATTTGCAGAGGGGAAAATTAATAAAATCCGGAAAGCTTCACCATTCCGGACCCAACCACCATGCCCAATTTACAAACAATGCGGAGGTTGCCAACTTCAACATTTACGATATGACCAACAGCTTGTTGAAAAAAGGGATATACTGATCCAGGCATTACAACGGCATACGAAACTTCAAGTGGAAAAACTAGATATTCGTCCAACGATTGGAATGGACAACCCTTGGAATTATCGGAACAAAAGCCAATTTCAATTAGGAGAGCAAAAGGGAAAAGTGATCGCGGGTCTTTACGGACTAAACTCCCATCAGCTCATTGATATCCCAGATTGCCTCGTTCAGCATCCGGCCACAAATGAAGTGACAAAAGTGGTCAAGCAGATTTTGATGGATTTCAACATACCGATCTACAATGAACGCAATCAAAAAGGACTCGTCCGTACAATCATGACCCGAGTTGGAACAAAAACAGGCCAAGTCCAAGTGGTACTCATTACAAAGAAAAAAGAATTGCCTAAAAAGGAGTTAATTGTTCAAGAAATTCAAAAACGATTACCCGAAGTACAGTCGATCATGCAAAATATCAATCCAAAGAAAACATCCCTTATCTTTGGCGAAGAAACGATTCATCTCGCTGGAAAAAAAGTCATCGATGAGCAATTACAAGATTTTACATATGAATTATCAGCCCGCGCTTTTTTTCAATTAAATCCAGAGCAAACCGTTAAGTTATATAATGAAGTAAAAAAAGCCGCAGCCTTAACCGGACAGGAAAAAATAGTCGATGCCTATTGCGGAGTCGGAACGATCGGATTATGGCTAGCTGACCAAACAGCCGAAATCCGTGGCATGGACGTCATCCCAGAATCCATCCAAGACGCCCGCGAAAATGCCAAAAAATTCGGAGTCACCCACGCCACATACGAAGTTGGAACCGCCGAACAATGGCTGCCAAAATGGAGCAAACAAGGATTCAAACCAGATATCGTCATCGTCGATCCCCCAAGAACCGGATGCGACGAACGCCTGCTCCAAACAATAAAAAAAACCAAACCAAAACGCATTATTTACGTATCATGCAACCCATCCACCCTGGCCAAAGACATACAAACGATCAGTGACCTATACAAAATCGAATATATGCAGCCAGTGGATATGTTCCCGCATACGGCACATGTCGAGTTGGTAGCATTGATGTCTAGGGTGGATGAATAAGAGTTATTGAAGTGTTGATAGAATAAGGTTTTTAGGGTTTCGCCTAGGTTTATTTTATGTGAATAAACGGGTGGAACCCTTTCTGTTGTTGGGGTTTAAATGCCTGAAATTTTGGGTTGAGTTGACAGAATAGATTTCCAGTAGTGGAGTTGACAGGATAGATGAATGGGTAAAAATATGTTATATTTAGACTAATCAACATTGATAAAACGTGTGTTACTTATGATTAGTCTAAATAAAATTGTAGGGAGTATAAGAAAATGTCTGAGAACCGAAGTGTACATTTCATTCCACCAAGACCTATTAGACGTGAAAGACGAGTAGGGATATATTGCAGGGTAAGTTCAAACAGCACGGAACAATTAAATAGTTTAACAAATCAAGTATCTGCACTTACACGATTAATTGCCGCTACACAAAATTGGTTACTTGTTGATACATACATAGATATTGCTTCAGGGAAAAAAGGATCAAAACGTGCAGAATATACGCGTATGTTAGAAGATTGTCAGGCGAAAAATATTGAAATTGTCATCACGAAAAATATTAGCCGATTTGGTCGTGACACAGTTGAAGTACTAGAGTCACTTAATAAGTTGCGAGAGCATGGAGTTCGTGTGATTTTTGAACAAGAGGGACTTGATACGGCTGATACAGATAGTGAATTGATGATTTCGATTATCGAATCGATTGCACAAGCAGAAAACGAATCTCGTAGTGAAAATATTAAATGGGGTTATAGACGTCATGCAGCACAGGGAACATCAAAATTATACAATCGAAAATGCTATGGCTATGAAAATGATGAAGATGGAGAACTAATCATTAAGAAAAACGAAGCTAAAAATGTTCGGTTGATTTTCTCTTTGTATTTGCAAGGACACAGTATTATAGGCATAAAAAGAGAACTAGAAAAAAGAGAGATAAAAACACCAACAGGAAAAGAGAAGTGGAGTAAACGAACGATTGACGTTATGCTGAGTAACGAGAAATATATCGGGGTCGTAAGGTTGCTTCATTCTAATGAGTATGAAGAACATTTTGTATCTGAAAATAACCATCCAGCGATCATTTCAAAAGAGCAGTTTGAAGCGGTGCAAGAAGAAAAGATAAAGAGAAGTAATGTTGTAAAAGGTGAAGATGGCAGTAAGAGGAAAGGTAGTAAATACAGTAGCAAAAATAGTAAAGATAAGCAACTGGTTGGGAATATACAAAACGGAATTTAAAAAGAGGAGATAAATATATGGATGATATATCAAGTTTAATTGAAGCAATGACTCAATTTCTAAATGTTCACAATGAGTTGGCTCAAAAAAATTCACTTATTACAACAGAAACTATTGCTATCTTTGCTGCGGTACTATCTTTTATTGGTTTGGTTTTTACTACTATTTATACAATAAAACAAAATTCAAAGTTGCAAAATGCAAATGCAAGAGTAGAGTGGATTCAAAATGTTAGAAACGTTACAGCTGAGATTATTTCTACTTATTCTGCGTCACTGAATGAGGATGATCCAAAAAAGTTAGAAAAGATTATTGTTGAAGTACGGGAAAAAATTGAAAGATTGATATTATTTTTTGGGCATGAAATAAATACAGAAAAAGAGATAGATATTTTAGACACAAACAGCAACGAGGGAAAGAATCACTTAATTGTTGAATTTTTAATAAAGTTATCCGATGAATTTATCAAGTATTATAAAAATGTTAAAAGCGGAGATTTATCTCAAGCCGAAGCACGACTTGATTATGTAAGTTCTAAACTGCAAGATAATATAGTTGGTATCGCTTATCAAGAGGATATTGAAATAGATGGAAGGAATTACACTAGCACAGAATATAAGTATAATGAAGAAACTGAGAAAGAATACGATGATGCGCAAGCAAAGGTAAGCGAAATTAAAAGATTCAATGAAGAATTAGCTAGTAACTTGGTTAAATTGAGAAATATAATTCGAATTTATCTAAAAATAGAATGGAATAAGGCTAAAAAAGGTAAATGAGATTATAGGCAGTTAAAGTTTAGTTATTTTAAATAGCCTAATCAAAATTGTTATGTTGACTTGACAGAAAAGATGACAAGCTACGGGAATACAAGTGTTATTACTACTATATAGCGATGTGTAGAATAGCCTAAGTACATCATGTGGAGTGCGTGGCGTTGATAGAGTTGAAATAGCGTGGTATCAATGGATTTGTGATTTTTAACTAAATATTGAAGTGTGTTTTATGTTCCCTCGGACTATTAGTTCGAGGGATTTTTTTAGGACCCGGAGGTTTACTTTTACGCGGAATATATGAACGAGTGACAATAGAAGGTTTTAAAAGAAGCGGAGGGACGGTTCTCTTGCTTCCGTTACTTGCCACCTACCAACGAAAGCACAAGAACCGTCCCCATGCTTCCCCCTTTTGCTACGCTTTTCATCTAAAGATATAAGGCGTTCCCAAAAGGTAGAATCACATTTGCGACACTTATATCTTATTCGATTTAATTGTAAACCCACTCGCTTTAAACGAATGGGCAAGTCCATAATTAGTTGCTTTCTTGAACCATGTCTGTACAGTTTGTCAAAACCGCATTCAGGACACCGTTCAGGTGGTTCGATTGCTTCCACTTTAAACATCATGTCAGTTTCATTTTCTTGTGGCGATTCTATTGCTCTAAGGTCTGGGAGGAATAATAGGTCTGTCAAGTTGTTCATCCTTTGTGATTCTGTGAGATTAGGGTATCGGATTACTATATTTAACGAGTTATATTCAAACTTTTAATCAACCAGTGCTTTATCAATGACAGCACCGTTACAGGTTGCATAGCTTTGGTGTGATCCATATCATTTCCTTTTATGATTTCTATATCCCATCCAAGGTGTTCTAACTCTTGTTTATTTTTTTGAAGTATACCAATAATATCTACTGTTACACTGCCAAAGTTTTCTCCATAAACAATAGTGTCTTTTTCCCCGGCAAACGCCAATCTTGGAATGACTAATTTATGCTGGATTTCACGATCATCAAATTCCATTAAATTTTTGTACATTGTAACGAATTGTTTAGTTTGATTCGTGTCAATCTTTACCTGTATGTTATCCCAATCAACCTTTTCTGGATTAATATGATCATGTTCCTTAATAACAGGAGAATTCTGATTATACAAAGCTTGCTCGTATGTTTTATTTGTTACCACCATCATTTCTTTATATGGACCATCTATTGGTGGAAAACCACCCATGATTAAGCTTTCTAATCTATCCGTCCGAATGGCTAATTGTAATCCAACTAAAGCTAACCAAGAATATCCGTAATAGCTAAACTTTTTAACGTTCATTTCATCGGCGATTATTAACAAATCCTTTACTAAATTTTCGGGTGTGAGATTCTCAGGGTTCGGGTGTTTCAAACGGTGTCCTTCGTAGTCGAAATATAGAATCTGAAACTTGTCCACGAGCCCCTCAATAAAATGTTTTCCTGATTCGGGGTCTACTCCCCACAACTTTAAGTTTTCGGCTTCTTGTCCATATACAGATTCTTTAGCAACTGGAAGCATGATTGTTGGAGAGTTGGGATTTCCAACTAAACCAACCTTTAATTCAGATTCATCCATAAGTTTTATGTTCTTCTCCATATTTATCACTCCTAAAATGTTTATACTATTATCATATAACATTCATGCAATCTTTCGGTTTTCTACTTCCCTACCTTTATATATTAGGGGTTTTATTTGAAATATGTTAATGTAGCACTCGAAGGTTTTACTTTAAAAAGGGAGTGAAGAAATGGAGGCATATTCCCCTAAACAAATTGCAAACGCCTTAAATGTTAGCACAACAACTTTGAGAAGATATGAAGAACAAGATCTCATTCCTGTTGTACCAAGAACGAATAGTAATCACCGTTTCTATACATCGATACACTTTCAAGCTTTTACTACCATTAGAGCCTTGTTAAAAGGATATGACATACCCGTTGTTTATAAAGTTATGAGAATGATTAAGAGTTCAAGGTTTGAAGAAGCCCTTTGGTTAGTGAATGAACAGCAATTCCAAATACAAGTGGAGAAACAGCGAGTGGAAGAAATTCTGACTATGATTCAAAATGCTGAATTTACTCAATATAAAAATGTAAAATTAAATGAATGCATGAGTATTGGAGAGGCCGCAAAAATAGCGGGAGTAAATACTTCAGCGATCCGCCATTGGGAAAATGAAGGGTTAGTCAATTCAAAAAGAAATAAGGAAAACGGTTATAGAATATATTCGATACCTGAACTACGAAAAATCCTGATTATAAGCAGTTTGAGAAAAACCGTTTATTATATAGAAAATATGAAGAAATTATTAAACGATTTAGACACACAAAAATATGATAAAATTGAACGTTCCTTTCAGTTAGCATTGGAAAATCTGAACAATAAACTATTTCTTCAATTAAAAGGAATCGCAGAACTGATGAACTACATCCACTTTTACCAAGAATTATATTCTTAAAAAAGAGAAATGTTCACGCCTTGTAACCGACAAGTTCATTTGAGCAGTTTTTGCTAAATAAGACTGAGCGTTTTCTGGAAATAAGTCGTGCCTTGATATAGGGTCCCCATTGGCAAAGATTTTAGCGAAAGAGGCAATACACAAGGTTTTGTTTGCTTTGAAAGGCTACCAAGCCCATCTCTCCATGTAAAGCTACTGGAAATTTAGCAATAATTGCTCTCCTTTAATGTCGTTTAAAACGCTTATCTCTACATTCTTAAGAAACATATCATTGATACCTTAATAAAACTATTGTTTGATCTATTACCACCAAATAATCGGATTTATATACTGATTGTCATTTAACTATTAGAAAGGAGATTCCACTGTATGTTCCAATGACAAAATATTTTAAACTATTAAATGAATTCAGCCTGTAGGGGTTCTTCCCTTGCAGGCTCTTTTTTTATGTTCTGATTCAAAAAAATTTTACAAATCCTCAACTTCGACCTGTTCCCACGGCTATTAGGTAGGAGGTGATTCCTAGTGAATCAGCATGAGGATAAAAAAGTTACGAAGATCTCGGATGAGGTTATAGACAAAAGCACCACCGTACTTAAGAGAGTATCACAGGAACAGCTACAACGTGAGTTCGATTATATCCAGGCAGAAAAGTTACTTAGAAAGATGCTCGGAAAAGGCTTAATAACTGAAGTGGAATTCAATAAGATAATTGTGTCTGATTCATCGCAAATGGTCACACTCGGAGAAAATGGTGAAACAACATACAATTTTACTATACAATCAAGCGGTTCGTATGATATTGCCGTAAGAATAGGTTTTCCTTTTTGGGATAAGAATTTGATTAAAATATCGATTGATAGTAATGAAACAACCTTTAATGAAAACAGGTCAGCCTCCTTGGTACATTAAGTAGTATAATACCTATTACTCTTACTTTCCAAGTTCATTTAGGGGCTAAAAAGATTCCAATTGGCATATAGGGTAATATTCTGCTGTGGAAGAATTAGTAATTAGGTGTTATAATTTATACAAAGAGTGCATATACTAATTACTACGTTTTTTAAAGGTGAGGTGCTTAGTATGTGTGATAAGGAGGATGTTGAAATGGCTACGGAAACAATTTTTCAACGGTTTACTCTTGACGAAGAAGCGTCTAAAAAAATTATTTCTTCTCCACGTACTAAAATTAGACATACGAATGTTTTTAATGATATAAAGCTAAATAAATCAGAAAGAATTGCTAATGCAGCAAGAATTCTAAATTCTAGGAAATGCAAGTAGTTAGCTTATCAAGTTTAATTGAGGCAACTCAAGACGAGGCAGAAATTTATCAATACTTGTCATCTTTTCAAAGTGAAAAGAATGGAGATGTTCAAGCATTTCTACACAATAATGCAATTCCAAATGAAAAAAGAGCTTTAACTCGTACAAGTCTAGTTGTGGATGATGAAAATGATAATGAAATAATTGGTTATTTTACTCTGTTAGTAAAACCTTTTGCGATTATAGACGAAGTTTCTAAAGAATCAAGAAAAAAGTTATCTGGAGATAAGAATGCAGATGTATTTAATTCAATTTTAATAGCTCAATTAGGAAGATCTGATTTCTATAAGGGAAAAGTGAGTGGTGATATTATCTTAGAATTTGCGCTAGAGAACTGCGAGCTGGCTTATGAATTGGTTGGTTTACGAATTGTATGTGTAGAATATGATGATATCTCATTTCTAAATGATTTTTATTTAAAATATGATTTTAAAGTTCTTCAGGTGAATAGTAATCAAAAAATATTAGCATACTTAAGATTTTAATATAAGTATCCCATAAAAAAGGGGTTCTTTTTTTTATGCCCAAAAAGAGAGGAGGTGGAGTCGTGGTAGATAATTTTGGACTTCGAATCGGTTTGGAAGGCGAGAAGGACTTCAAAAATGCCTTGAGGGATATCAACCAAAATTTCAAAGTGTTGGCGAGTGAAATGAAACTTGTAACCTCTCAATTTGATCGACATGACAGATCCAAGGAAGCGGAGGGACGGTTCTCTTGCTTCCGTTACTTGCCACCTACCAACGAAAGCACAAGAACCGTCCCCATGCTTCTCATAATGGGCGACCTGCTAAAGAGCCTAGCTTATGGTTAAGCTTTTGGTTTTACAATATTTTTTATAAAATTAAATGCAACAAAATTATAATCCTAAATTATTCACCGCAATCTAAAACTTTGAGAATTTCATGAAATTTATAACGCTAAGGGAAATTGAGACCGAAAAAATAGCCTAGTTAGAGAC
>NZ_JAUSUC010000057.1 GCF_030813365.1 Oikeobacillus pervagus | reverse complement strand
CGAAGAAAAAGTGCAAATATCAAAAGAAGTAACGCAAAAGTAAGCGGGGAATGTGCAAAAATCCAGGGAAATGATCAAATCCCCGTAAAAGAAGCGCAAATCCTAGTGGGAAATAATCAAAAGGCCTTGGGAAATGTTCAAAAGCTGAAGACCATCTACCATTCTCGTAGAAAGGGAAGACATCCGAAGAAAAAGTGCAAATATCAAAAGAAGTAACGCAAAAGTAAGCGGGGAATGTGCAAAAATCCAGGGAAATGATCAAATCCCCGTAAAAGAAGCACAAATCCTAGTGGGAAATAGTCAAAAGACCTTGGGAAATGTTCAAAAGCTGAAGACCATCTACCATTCTCGTAGAAAGGGAAGACATCCGAAGAAAAAGTGCAAATATCAAAAGAAGTAACGCAAAAATAGACGGGAAATATGCAAAAACCCAGGGAAATGGTCAAATCCTCGTAAAAGAAGCGCAAATCCTAGTGGGAAATAGTCAAAAGGCCTTGGGAAATGTTCAAAAGTTGAAGACCATCTACCATTCTCGTAGAAAGGGAAGTCCCCCGAAGAAAAAGTGCAAATATCAATAGAAGTAACGCAAAAGTAGACGGGAAATATGCAAAAACCCGGGGAAATGATCAAATCCTCGCAGAACTAGTGCAAATCCGCATGGGAAATATGCAAAAGCACAATGGAAATAATCAAATTCCCCGTCTTTTCACGCCACCATCTCCCACATCCCCTATCTATGATGAAAAGTGGTTGCTTCTTCTGTATATAGTAGTAGAGACATATCGCAAAATAGATTCTTTTGCGGAATATAATAGTTTGGATTTACTGCCAAATTTACTATAAAAAACATGACATACATAATTATTGATAGGAAATTTTGAGTTTCCGGAAAGAATAGTCCGAATCGTTGACATGACAAACATTTGAGGTGTATCTTTAAATAAGTTTGAATACGTTAAATATAAAAAGGGACGCAATGGGGTGAATTCATTGTCAACCATAAAAAATAATGATTTACTAGAAACCTTTGTTCATATGTATGAAACAAAGGTTGAACAAAATAAAACCGTTCTATTAAGTAGTGTAGAGAAGATTTCATTTATTGATCCTCTTACCTTTTATCATAACGGTTATTCATTATATTCAGGAGAACGATTTTTTTGGAAGCATCCCCAAAATGAAGTGATCATTGTTGGGTTAGGAAATATTTATACGATTCGTAGTGAACATAAGGATCATCGTCGATATAAAGAAGTAGATGATAAATGGAAGAAGTTGTTGGACCAGGCGGCTATTCATAACCTTTATTCAGTTCCAAGCATTGGTCCACTTCTTTTTGGTGGATTTTCATTTGATCCTGAACAAGAAACCCAGGTGGAATGGGGGAATTTTTCTCCTTCGTTTTTTTACTTACCAGAATATATGTTGACCATTCGGGGGAAAGATACTTTTCTAACGATGAATATTGCGATGACAAATGAAGATGAGGAAAAGCTGGATGTCATTCGAAATGTGATGAATCGTAGAGAGACATTTCTTCAACCTTCATTGCCTGTGAATACAACTAATCCGGTCATTACAGGAATAAAAGAAGAAAAAACGGATCAATGGAAACAGGCAGTTAATGAAGTGGTGGAAAGAATTCATTCAAATCCAAAATTAGAAAAGGTTGTACTTGCTCGAAAAATATCAGCGGAAATTGAAGAGGCGATATTACCTGAGAATGTATTACAAAAATTATTGGATCAGCAGCAAGATAGTTTTATTTTTTCATTTGAAGCGATGGATGATTGCTTTGTGGGGGCTTCCCCAGAAAGATTAGTTAGGAAATGGGGAAATGAAATCCTTTCCACTTGTTTAGCGGGTTCTATTGCGCGGGGAAAAGACGCCGAAGAGGATGAAAAATTAGGACAAGCGTTGTTGCAGGATCAAAAGAATCGACGTGAACATCAACTGGTTGTTCAAATGATTTCAGAGGTTCTTCATGATCTTTGTGAAAAGGTCTATCTTCCTTCTTCTCCGACATTAATGAAGATTCGGGATATTCAACATTTATACACGCCTGTGATTGGGAAAACGAATCAAGATCTTTCCATTTTGCGCTTTGTTGAGAAACTACATCCAACACCTGCTCTAGGGGGATTGCCGACGAAAGATGCACTGGAAGAAATTCGTCACTTCGAAATGATGGATCGGGGTTTCTATGCTGGACCGATCGGATGGATTGACTATAAAGGGAATGGGGAATTTGCTGTCGCCATTCGTTCTGGCTTAATTCGTAAAAAAAGTGTTGAACTTTATGCAGGGTGTGGAATTGTAGCAGACTCAGATGCTGAAAGTGAGTTTAATGAAACAGGAATAAAGTTCCGACCAATGTTAAGGGCAATAGGAGGAACATTGCATGAATGAAACTAGAGCATTAACAACATATATCGCCCATTTTATTGATGAGTTAGTTCATGATGGTGTCCAGGATGTTGTCATTAGCCCTGGGTCAAGATCGACCCCTATGGCATTGTTGATGGCTGAGCACCCTAATATGAACGTTTACATTCAAATTGATGAACGGTCAGCTGCCTTTTTTGCATTAGGAATGGCGAAAGCAAAGCAAAAGCCGGTTGCCCTTTTATGTACTTCTGGTACAGCAGCTGCTAATTATTTTCCGGCTATCGTGGAGGCACACTATTCACGTGTTCCTTTAATTGTTTTAACAGCGGACCGCCCACATGAATTGCGAGAAGTAGGGGCTCCTCAAGCCATTAACCAAATTGGGCTGTATGGATCACATGTTAAATGGTTCACGGATATGGCATTGCCAGAAGAAGATAAGAGAATGATTCGCTATGCTAGAACTTCGGCTGCCAGGTCGGTTCAAATATGCACACAATCGCCTAAAGGTCCCGTCCACCTAAATTTTCCATTCAGAGAACCTTTAATTCCTGATTATGAAGGAATTTTTGAAAAGATTTCTCAAAAAATATCTCCTATTACCATTGATAATGGAACCTATCATCTTTCCGACCAATGGTTTCATCAGTTTGCTGAAAATTTAAATGGGTTAAAACGCGGATTGATTATTTGTGGAGCAATTGAGTCCAATTCGTTTGCGAAAGGGATCGTCCAATTAGCGAATAAGCTTCAATTTCCTATATTGGCAGATCCGTTATCCCAATTGCGTAGTGGCACTCATGATAAAACGATGATCGTAGACAGTTATGATGCTTTTTTAAGAAGTGAAGTCATTCAAGCTGAATTGGAATTTGATGTGGTGTTGCGTTTTGGAGCGATGCCTGTATCCAAGGCCCTTCTGAAGTTTTTAAGAAAACATCGCGATGCCTTGCATTATGTAGTTGACGATGGGGGAGGATGGCGTGATCCTGAACATCTTGTCGATGAAATGATCACATGTGATGCAAGTGATTTTTGCGCCTCATTACAATCCTATTTGCCTACTCCCGCCAAACAAAATGATTGGATGAAGAAATGGCTCATGGTGAATGAAAAAGCTAAAAAAGTGATGACTTCCATTCATGAGATGGACGATTTGGATGAAAGCAAGATATTTGCACTATTGCAGGATGTACTACCAGAAAAATCGGCTTTATTTGTTGGCAACAGCATGCCAATCCGTGATATTGATTCCTTTTTTATGGTGAACGATAAAGAAATAAAAATTATGGCGAATCGCGGGGCAAATGGAATTGATGGCCTTGTTTCAAGTGCCATTGGTGCGGCTGTTTACGAAAAAAAGTTAGTTCTTGTCTTAGGGGATTTGTCTTTTTTCCATGATTTAAATGGATTGCTAGCAGCGAAATTAAATAAAATCAATCTGACCATTCTTGTCGTTAATAATAATGGGGGCGGAATTTTTTCCTATTTACCACAGTCCTCTCATCCGAAGCATTTTGAACTGCTTTTTGGAACGCCAGCCGATTTGGATTTCTCCCATGCGGCTGCTCTTTATGGGGGATCCTATCATAAAGTGGTAGATTGGATTGATTTCCATCAAGCCATGAAAAATGCAAACGATCATAATGGCCTATCCATTATAGAAATCCCAACAAATCGTGAGAAGAATGTCGTAGCCCATCGACAATTATGGACAAATGTTTCCCAGGAAATAATTAGTCTGTTAGAAGGTGGAACATTTTGATTGTTCATGTAAATGATTGTTCTTTTTTTGTAGAAATCAAGGGGGAGGGGGAACCACTTCTCCTCTTGCATGGTTTTACGGGGGAGTCTTCTACATGGGATAAACTCATGGAACAATTAAGCCCTCGATTTCAATGTATTGCAGTGGACATTGTGGGCCATGGGAAAAGTGCGAAGCCAGACAATATAAATGACTATAAAATAGAGCGAGTTGCTGAGAATATCACGTTCATTTTAAACGAGTTGAATATCAATCAAACACATGTGTTAGGCTATTCAATGGGGGGAAGGCTCGCTTTAACAATGGCTATTCTTTTTCCTGAGAAAGTGAAATCATTAATATTGGAAAGCGCTTCACCGGGGATCAAAACAGAGGAAGAAAGAAGAAAAAGAAGGGAATCCGATCATCTGTTAGCAAATCGAATCATTCAACTAGGAATAGAAAGATTTGTGAATGATTGGGAGAATATCCCCTTGTTTTCAACGCAAAAGCGCTTACCTATTCATATTCAACAAAGTATTCGAAAGCAACGTCTATCCCAGAGTCCATTAGGGTTAGCGAACTCTTTAAGGGGAATGGGAACGGGAGAGCAGCCATCCTTTTGGGGAGATTTACATAATGTCGAAATTCCTGTTTTACTTGTGACAGGAGCAGTAGATGAGAAGTTTTGTCGAATTGCAAATGAAATGAAGAAATCCCTCCCCCATGCGGAATGGACGAGGGTGTTGGGTGTCGGTCATACAATTCATGTGGAAGATTGCGAAAAGTTTGGTAAAATAATAGATGGGTTTTTGTCAAAATTTGAAGGAGGTTCAAAAAATGACGTTTGAATGGGTAAAAGAACGTGAATACGAAGACATTATATATGAAACATATAATGGAATTGCAAAAGTAACGATTAATCGTCCACATGTGCGTAATGCATTCAGACCTAAAACGGTTGTGGAAATGATTGATGCATTTGCTCATGCTCGTGACGATGAAAAGATTGGTGTTATTGTTCTAGCGGGTGCTGGTGATGAAGCATTCTGTTCTGGTGGGGACCAAAAAGTACGTGGTCATGGAGGATATGTTGGTGAGGACCAAATTCCAAGACTAAATGTATTAGATTTACAACGTTTAATTCGTGTCACTCCAAAACCAGTTGTTGCCATGGTATCTGGTTATGCTATTGGTGGCGGGCATATTCTTCATATTGTTTGTGATTTAACGATTGCTGCAGATAATGCGATCTTTGGACAAACTGGACCTAAAGTGGGAAGTTTTGATGCTGGATATGGCTCTGGCTATTTAGCACGTATTGTTGGGCATAAAAAAGCTCGTGAAATTTGGTATTTATGCCGTCAATACAATGCACAAGAAGCATTGGACATGGGACTAGTTAATACGGTCGTTCCTTTAGATCAATTGGAAGCTGAAACCGTTAAATGGTGTGAAGAAATGTTAGAAAAAAGCCCGACAGCCCTTCGCTTCATCAAAGCAGCAATGAATGCGGATACAGATGGTTTAGCTGGATTACAACAAATGGCAGGGGATGCTACACTTTTATATTACACAACAGACGAAGCAAAAGAAGGAAGAGATGCGTTTAAGGAAAAACGCAAACCTGACTTCGGTCAATTCCCTCGTTTTCCTTGATTTCACACAAAGCTTACTAATAAGTGCCTGGCTCCTTTTCCAATACGGACAGTTCCGTGTTGGAGGTGCCTGGCACTTTCCTTATAGTTAGCGCCTTTTTTTAAAAATTACATAGGTGGTGTTTTTATTGGCTACAACTTTACCCAATTGGTTGAAACAACGAGCTTTTTTAACCCCTGATCGGGAAGCGATTCGTTTTGAAAAAGAATCATATACGTTCGGTCAATTATATGAAGCTGCAAAAAAATATGCCCATTATTTTGCGTCCATCGGTCTTCAAAAAGGGGATTTTGCCGCTGTTTTATTAAAAAATAAGCCAACGACAATCTTTATTATTCATGCCTTTCAACAACTTGGGGTTCCTACTGTTCTTCTGAACCATCGCTTAACAGCACAAGAACTAAACTTTCAATTAAAAGATTCCCATGCAAAATTACTCGTTTGTGATGATGAATTCGATTCACTATCTTTACAACTTCCGAATGATTGTCAAAAGGTATTGCTGCATCAAATTGATCTCACTTCGACTTCTTCCTTTCGTTCTGAATACGATTTAGACGAAATATGTACCATTATGTACACATCTGGCACGACCGGGAACCCAAAAGGTGTGAAGCAATCATATGGAAACCATTGGTGGAGTGCGATGGGTTCGTCTTTGAATCTTGGGTTATATGAGCAAGATATTTGGTTATGTGCGGTCCCATTATTTCATATAAGCGGGTATTCCATCTTAATGCGTAGTGTGATTTATGGAATGACTGTTCACCTGTTTGAGCATTTTAACGAACAGAAAATTAATGAGCTTCTTGTTAAAGGAGAAGGAACTATTATTTCTGTTGTTTCCACCATGCTCCAGAGACTATTACACGATCAAACAGAACCTTATCATTCTCGTTTTCGCTGTATGTTACTAGGTGGGGGTCCAGCACCAAAACCATTACTCGAACAATGTAGAGATAAAGGGATCCCTGTTTTTCAAACCTATGGAATGACGGAAACAGCCTCTCAAATCGTTACTCTTCCTCCTGAATACAGCCTTGAAAAATTAGGTTCGGCAGGTAAGCCACTTTTTCCCGTACAAATTATGATCATGGAAGGGGAAGCGATTTTATCTCCTCATAAAGCGGGTGAAATTATTGTAAAAGGACCGAATGTGACGAGTGGATATTTACACCGAGAAGATGCGAATCGTGAAAGCTTTAAGGACGGCTGGTTCCATACTGGCGATATTGGCTATCTTGACGAAGAAGGGTTTCTCTTTGTTTTAGATCGTCGTTCTGATTTAATCATCTCTGGTGGTGAGAATGTCTATCCTGCAGAAATCGAAGCAACTCTCCTTTCTCATCCCCAAGTTGAAGAGGCAGGGGTCATTGGGGTGAAAGATGAAAAATGGGGAGAGGTTCCTGTCGCCTTTTTAGTTGCTAAACAAAGGGCTGAAAAAGAAGAACTTTCCCATTTTTGTCGTGAAAGGCTTGCCAAATTTAAGACTCCAAAGGAATTTATTTATGTTGAGGAGCTTCCAAGAAATGCCTCGAAAAAATTATTGCGAAGGGAGTTAAGGGCTATTTTTTTGAAAGGGGAACGAAATGAACATTAAACATATTCACCTTCATATCATTCAAATGAAATTGAAATCCCCGTTTATTACTCATTTGGAACATGTAACAGATCGAAAAGGGATAATTCTTAAAGTAATAGATGATGAAGGAAATATAGGGGTTGGAGAGGCGGTTGCATTTACAACACCTTGGTATACAGAAGAAACGGTACAAACTTGTTATCATATGATCAAGGACATCCTCTTTCCACTTATACGCCAGCAAAACATTTCAAGCCCAGAAAATGTTTCCACTTTCTTTCTCCCTGTACGGGGAAACCAAATGGCCAAGGCAGCCATTGAAACCGCAATTTGGGATCTCTGGGCCAAGCGCGAGAATAAAACGTTGGCGAGTGTATTAGGGGGAAAGAAAAAAGTTATCGAGGCGGGGGCCGTTGTCGGTGCATCTTCCGTTGAGAAAGCTTTAGAGCAAACGAACCGGTTGGTTGAAAAAGGCTTTAAACGAATTAAGGTAAAAATTCATCCTGGTTTAGATATCGAACTAGTTGAACAAATCCGAAAGAACTTTCCTGATCTATTATTGATGGCAGATGCGAACTCGGCTTATTCATTAGCAGATATCGAACGATTAAAGGTTTTAGACGAGTATGATTTATTGATGATTGAGCAACCATTGGCATTCGATGATATTGTACAACATTCGTATCTCCAAAAAGAAATTAAAACTCCGATTTGTTTGGATGAAAGTATTCATTCGATTCGAGACGTTGAAAATGCCATTAGTCTGAGTAGTTGTCAAGTGATCAATATTAAAATTGGGCGTGTCGGTGGATTAAATGAAGCGAAAAAAATTTACCAACTTTGCATGCAACATGGACTGGATGTTTGGGTTGGTGGAATGATTGAATTTGGCGTTTCAAGGGCGTGTAACGTTGCCTTATCTACGCTTGAAGGGATTCATATTCCGGGAGATATTATGTCGTCTAATCACTATTGGGAAGAGGATATTATCGAACCGGGAATCACTGTTTCGAATGGACAAATTAGAGTAAGTGACGAAATTGGAATGGGTTATCAATTAAATGAAAAACGTTTGCAACAAGTGAGTGTTTTCGAGGAGATTCTTAGTTAAAAGGGAAGCCCTATTTACTTGGACTTCCCTTGTCTATTGTATGATGTGCTAGGGTGCTCGCGGTCCAGCCTTTCTGTGGCAAAATACGCCACGTCAAGGCTGCTCTTTTGCTTGTCGCAGCTAAGCAGTCGCCTTCGCTTTTTATAGAATCCAGCTGCGGCTCCTAGTGGCTCGAGGTCATCTGTCCAGCCTTTCTGTCGCAAATTACGCGACGTCAAGGCTGGTCAGATGCTTGTCGCCCCTATGCAGTCGCCTTCGCTTTTTAGGATGGTTCGAATGTTTTGCAGTCGGTTTCTTTTTGGTGTTCGGCTTGTTTACCTGTATGACTTACGACGTATATTTGGTCTGCGCTGCATTTGTTTCCGTTTTTCCAGAAATGACAATTGTTCACTTCACAAAGGACGTCTTTTGCCATTACTCTTCACTCCCTTTCGAATTGTACATTTTTATTTTGGCGTCTTTGTACTTCTTCATGTTAGGGAAGGGAAGGGGGAATAGACAATTTTCACCTTCATTAAGGATTTAATGCTTCATCTAGTGTGTGAATGTTTTTTTTCATTAAAGAAAAATAATCCATCTGGTCGTCGATGTCCTTTTTTGTTAAGACAGATAAGTTATGAATCGTTAATGGTTTGGCACCTATTTCGTTTTGGACGACTTTTGTTAACTTTGAAGAAACATTTTGTTCAAAAAGTATGGTTTTGGTATTGGTTTTTTTCGCCTCTTCAATTAACTGTTTCAAATCTTTTTGAGAAGGTTCGCTACTGGATGAGATTCCTTGAATGGCAATTTGTTCGATTCCATATCTTTTCTCCCAATACCCATATGCGGCATGGGACACAATGACTTGATTGATTTTAGCGTTTTGAGCCATTGCTTCAAATTGATCATTCAATTTGTCCAAATCAGCGATGAGCTTTTCGTAATTTTTTTCAAATACTGCTGAATGTTTTGGCATTTTTTTCACGAGTGTATCTTTAATGGCAGTCGCAAGGGATTGGGCATATATCGGATCGATCCAAACATGCGGATCGATATCCGAATGATGATGATCATGCTCTTCTTCTCCTGTATTCGCTAGAAGTTCCTTTTCATCTAATTGATTGGCCGTTGCAACCATTTGGACATTTTCCGCTTTTAACGTATTTTTTGCTTTATCGACAAAACCTTCTAAACCGAGTCCAATATAAAAGAATAGATCTGCTTCTGCCAGTGCCATCATATCCTTTTGAGAAGGTTCAAATGTATGTTCATCAGCACCTGGAGGATAAATTGTGTGGACATCCACATATTTGTCGCCAATCTTTTGGGTAAAATCTTGAAGGGGATAGACCGTCGTATAAATCGATAATGGTCCATTTTCATTCTCTTTTTTCTCCCCGTTATTTTGTCCACAGGCTGACATGGTAAAAATTAGAATGGTGATGAGCAACCATTTCATGATTCTCAAAGTTTTCAAGTCCTTTCTTAAATGGAATGATTACGATTTGATTATTTTATTTCATAATTGTATATCGTTATGATGGCTTTTTCAATGATTTCTTTTCCTGGAATTTTCTTTTTCCGGAACAGGGTCAAATCCACCGGGGTGAAATGGGTGACATTTTAAAATTCTTTTGATTGTAAGCCATCCCCCTTTGAACGCACCAAAACGTTGAATAGCTTCGAGTCCATAATGAGAGCAAGTCGGATAAAATCGGCATGAAGGTGGTTTTAAAGGAGAGATAAATTTTTGATAAATTCGGATGAGTAATAGAAAAAATTTTTTTAGCATAAATGAAGCTCCTTTAGTAAGTAAAAATGGGGTTATAAGGAAAAGTGCCGGCATCCATTTTTGTTGGCACCGGGCACTTAGAATCTCTCTTATTTTTTTGCCTCATGATCATCATCACTTAGTCCTTCTTTCGAATCAGGCGAGATCGGATCAACTGTATGTTTATATTGATATCCTTTTCCAATCGCAAATAAAGTTAAGACTAAAACAATGATAAAAACGATA
The DNA here is from genome assembly GCF_030813365.1 of Oikeobacillus pervagus. Lineage (NCBI taxonomy): Bacteria > Bacillati > Bacillota > Bacilli > Caryophanales > Bacillaceae > Oikeobacillus > Oikeobacillus pervagus. The sequence continues at coordinate 4,058 of NZ_JAUSUC010000057.1, read as the reverse complement.
ATGGCAATAATCATCACTGTCTTCATAAATAACCCCTCCCAGCTAAATTTTAGCATATTTTATATTTGAAAGGGTAAAACATATATGTGGACAAATGATTTCCTTTAATGTTTAATTAATGTAGAAATGAGTAAATAAAGAATATGGAGGATGATAAATATGGCAAATCAACTAACAGTAATCGTGAACAAGCAAATTGCAAATTGGACTGTAATGTATACGAAGTTACATAATTACCACTGGTTTGTAAAAGGTCCTCAGTTTTTTGTTTTACATGTTAAGTTTGAGGAATTGTATAATGAAGCATCTGTCCATATCGACGAATTAGCGGAACGTTTATTAGCACTTGAAGGGAAACCAGTTGCAACATTACAAGAATCTCTTCAGCTAGCAAGTGTGAAAGAAGCAGAAGGAAATGAAACTGCTGAACAAATGGTACAAGCGATTGTAAATGACTTCTCTCTCATGATTCAAGAGCTTAAAGAAGGCATGGATCTTGCAAGTGAAACAGGGGATGAAACAACAGGAGATATGTTATTAGCGATCCATCAAGGGTTAGAGAAACATGTATGGATGCTCAAATCATTCCTAGGATAATTCCCAAAAGCGAAAGCGCCTGATCATCGGCGTACGGATTTCGTAGTCTTTGACTGAGATAAAGGAAACACAGCGAGGTCCTTCCCGAGCTGATGTTGACTTATCGTAGGGAGAAGACGGAGAAATACGCTAGCCGATAGGCGCTGAAGCTAGATGAGCCCAAAAGCGAAAGCGCCTGATCATCGGCGTACGGATTTCGCAAGTTTCGACCGAGATAAAGGAAACACAGCGAGGTCCTTCCCGAGCTGATGTTGACTTATCGTAGGGAGAAGACGGAGAAATACGCTAGCCGATAGGCGCTGAAGCTAGATGAGCCCAAAAGCGAAAGCGCCTAGTTCATCGGCGCTAATCAAACTGACTTCTTAAAAGGTAGAAGTCAGTTTTTTGCGCTAATTTTGAACAGAATTTGGTATGATGAAGAGGGAGGAGAAATATGGATATTTCAACGATTATGGCCAAGCAAGTTTCAGAGCTACAACATACATTAAACTTGAATTTATTAAAAAGCCAAATGGCTACACAAGCTGCCCAAGTCACGAATATGATGAAGGCCATGAATACAAACCATCATGAGGCACCACATCCTTATAAAGGCCAATCTATAGATGTACAAGCATGATAATCGGGCTTTAAGGGGGATTGTTCGTGAACAGAAGAATGAAGTGGGGTATTCTTCTTGCGGTTTTCTTAATTTTCATGTTTGGCCAATTAAAATGGCCATTCATTCTTCAAATGATTTGCATCTATATCGTTCTTTTTTTATTCTTTATGACACCAAATCTATATTACATGTATTTTGCGAAGGATCCCCACAAAATTGAAGCTTTCCTTTTATCGAGAAAAAAAGACCCAGTATCCCGTTTTTACATTGGATTAGCAAATGAACAAAATGAAATGATCATCAAAGCTATGCCCAAGCTCTTAAAATATAAAAAGGCTCCTCAACAAGCGATTTTCTTAACGATCTTGGCTCTTTCCCAAAAGAAGCTTGATATCGCTAAGTCCTATATACAATATATCAAACAACCATGTTTACGAGCTTATTATGAAGCTGTTCTTTGTTTGGAAAACCATCATATGGAGGATGCTTACCGCCTGATATTAAATATTAAAAAAGAGTGGATGAGAGAGGCATTGATCGCTGAAATGGAGAAGAGAAAAGGAAATATTCCTCAAGCTAAAGAGCATATTCAGAATGCATTGCATTTAACAAAAGGGATCCAAAAGTTATTATTATATAAAGAATATAATCGGTTACCGGTATAAAACGGGATGTCCCAAAAGAATCTTAAGGGAGATCCCGATGGATTTTTCATGTTGCTTCATATGTATCAATGTAAAAAATTTGGTCTAAATGTAGCTGAATTAGTGTCATCTTTGGAAAATTTCTCTTTTAGCATTTCTAATAGGTATAGCCGAATGAAATATTGTAATTCTTCTTCTTTCATTTCATAGACCATTTCCATCAATTCATTTCGATCAAACTGTTCAATCACGGCGAGTGCAATCATGTCTAAATCTTCATCTGTCCCTTGAAGCCTTCCGCGATATATTTCAAAAAGCTCATCAACTAATTTCATTCCATGACACCCCTTTGTCTGTTTTTTTCTAAAGTCAGCTTACTAACAATTTAGGAAATAATAAAATATTGAACTGTGGATACCCTAGCAAGGCGCTTCCGCTTTTGATGTCGTCTAGCTTCAGCGCCTACCGTCTAGCGGATTTCTCCGTCTTTTCCCTACGATAAGTCAACATCAGCTCGTGGAGGACCTCGCTGTGTTTCCTTTATCTCAGTCAAAGACTACGAAATCCGTACGCCGATGAGCGAGGCGCTTCCGCATTTGAGATAAAAAATTTTTATTTTTAGAATATGTAAGGAAACGAAAGTTTATGCTATTGTACTAATTTTTTTCCCCCTTGTCACCTAATGTAAACCATTTTCCATTTTTAAATTTCAAAAAAATGAATATTTCCTTTCAAATTGAGGGAAATATTTAATAAGGGAAAGATTTGAGATCAATGAAAAGAGGTTTTCCAAATGCCAGAAGATCAAAAGAAAACTTATTATATTCATATTGGAAATGGTGAAATTTTAAGTAATTCCACTGCATCCCCATGGAATTTTCGAATTTATGCAAATGATGATGAAATTACGCGGCTTCGGGAAATTTTTGATGCCAATTACTCTGTTGAATGGAAAAACTTTTATAGGGCACATGTTCCTTATATTCAATATCATTATGATCGAGAAAATGATCATTATGATCTAAACATGAAGAAAGTATATGAAATGATTTATGCACTAGGGGATGAGGAAGCCAAAGATCATATAAAAGTGATGGGGATTTTGGATGAAGAAGAGCGGATCGAGTAAGTGTATTTTACGAAAATAAAAAAATGGAGGGCTGTCCCAAAATGTGTGAGCGACAGCCTCCAGCTACAGTGGATTACTGTAATTTTATCGCGTGATTTAGAATATTGTCTGGTACTTCGATACTTAATACTTTATTAAATTCACTGTAGGTAGATTCAATTTCTTGATAGATCTTGGCTTTGGCCCCTTTATGAATAATATTTAATGAAATAAATATTTTGGTTGGTAAAAATGACTGTTTATCAAATTGAATATCGAGTACGACATCTTCAAAAGAAAAGAGCTTTAACATTTCATTATCGATCTTTTTCGGTCCAGTTGGAAAAGTGGATGTTAAAAAATCTTTGAGAAAAGGATCTAAAGATTGTTTTTCTGAAGTAAGCGAGAGAGTGTAATGTGTATCATTTTCTGTCACCTTCATATCGTCTACATGGGCCTTTAATTGTTCCAACTGTAAACTAAGGTTTTTTTGATTCTCTGGAATAGAAATGAATTGATCCGCAATTTCTTTTTGAACTTTAAACCATTTTGATTGGTTTTGATCAAAATAAAATAACCCAGCTTTTGTCCAATACACCTTCGATGAAAAGGTTGAGGATTGTTCCCCTACTGTTTCTGTTCGTTTCATGTCCTGAAAAACAGCAAATGGTTCGATATTCACGTCCATTGAGCTAGTTGAAATGGTTTCTTTTGATACGGTTGGATTTGTATCCGCTTTTTGTGTTAATTTCATTTCTGAATGGAAGCTGTTGATGTTCTTCAGTTTTTCTATTGACCGGTTAAAAATAAATGAAGCCGTCATGTTTTTCTCCTCTGCCTTAGGTGTTTTGGAAGTGATTTGGCTACAAGCGGTCATCAAAAAAAGCAAAGAGATCACAGGCATTATGTGTAAAAATTTCCTCATACTATCTTCTCCTTGTAAAATAGATCCTTCTATAACATATTACAAATATTTCTGGAAATCTATGAAAAAATAAAAAAAGAAATGTATAACCTAGATTATTCACCGACAAATACAAAATTCCACTGAAATGCTGACTTACCGGCTTTTCAGTGGGATTCTCTTTTTCACTTATTAGATGAAAAA
>NZ_JAUSUC010000056.1 GCF_030813365.1 Oikeobacillus pervagus | reverse complement strand
TCGTTATAACCTTAGCAGAAATGGATTCTTTTTTCATCTAATAAGTGAAAAAGAGAATTCCACTGAAAAGCCGGTAAGTCAGCATTTCAGTGGAACTTTGTATTTGTCGGTGAATAATCTAGGATATCATGATTTTTCCATTCCATTAAAATCATTTTCCGGTAAAATGGAAAAGCTTCGTCCATTAACACTCCTATTTCCCTATAAAACAAAATGATACTTTCGATTAAAGCAAACATGATACAATTTATAGGTATTTTTTCTAAGAAGAAAACAAAAAAAGACAAGATCTTCCTATTTTCTATGCAACTACTACTTTATTCTTCCCTCCCTTTGCATTATGATGGTGAGGAAAGATTTATTTCTGTCATTTTTCCTTCAATCAAGTAATATAATTCAACCGCGAATATAAAATGCGGAGGCGACTGCTTTAGCTCCGACAAGCAAATGGCCAGCCTGGACGTGGCGCTCTTATCACAGAAAGGATGAACTTTAAACTTGGGTAGCTAGAAGCTGAAAATGGATGAATAATAGCGTAGGCGTCTGTATAAAGGTGACAAGCGACAAATTAATATGTAAAAAAATGGATGGTGCCTGGCACCCTTCAGAAAAGGCGGGTATGTGAATGAGGACTATTTTTGGTTATTTTTTAATTATTTTATTACTTCCTTTAACCATTTTTATTTTTTACTTTGCCAACGCGGAATCTCAAAAAGTACAAAGCTTTGATAAAGTACTAGAAGAAAAGATTAATATTAAAGAAGTTAAACTCCCGCAAGCAAGTAAAATGGTAGACCAAGATGGCAATACTTTTTTAGAATACTTTCAACCCAATAGAATTGTCTTAAAAGAAGAAGATATTCCCTCCTTTATAAAAGAGGTATTTCTGCAATCTGAAGACCAACATTTTTATGAGCATGTAGGGATTGATGCTGCAGCTGTACTGCGTGCACTTATGATTAATTCACAAGCCGATGGAATTGAGCAAGGTGCCAGTACCATCACCCAACAATTGGCTCGTAATTTATACTTATCGTTTGATAAAACGTATATTAGAAAAATTTCAGAAGTATTGTATGCCTATGAATTAGAGAAAAAGCTTTCTAAAGATGAAATATTAAACCTTTATCTTAACGCTATTTACTTTCAAAATGGTGTTTACGGGGTTGAGGCAGCCTCACAATTTTATTTCCAAAAAAATGTAAAGGAATTATCAAAGGCACAAATGGCTTTTATCGCAGCGATTCCTAATAACCCAACTTTATACGATCCAATTCGTCATTTCGAAAATACGAAAAAACGCCAAGAACATTTAATCGATTTAATGGCTAAAAGGGAATTTTTAACGCACCAAGAAGCAGTTGATGCCAAGAATGAACAAATTAAATTAAACATTCGTCAAAGAGTGGATAATTTTGCAAATTACTCCGTTTATGCTGAAGATGAAATGAAAAGACTTATTGCTACAAAAGAAGGATTCACAGAGAAATTACAGAAAACTACTGACACAAATCAAAAAGCACAAATATCAAAAGAACTTTCTGAACGTGTAGAAGAAGTGTTATCTTCTGGTGTTATTATCCATACAAACCTAAACCCAGCTTTACAAAGAAAAGCAGAAAATGCTGTAAGCAACGTGCTAGCATGGTCCGGAAGTGTGGAAGGATCAGCGACAGTAGTTGATAATCAGTCCAGAGAGATCAGCGCGATTGTTGGTGGAAAGGACTTTCATAAGACTGATTTCCACCGGGCATTCCAATCATTTAGACATCCTGGTTCATCGATCAAACCGTTATTAGATTATGGACCTTATATTGATAAATATCAACCATCCATCTATAGCACAGTGAATGCCAATGGGTATTGTTTAGGAAATTGGTGCCCGAAAAACTATAGTGGAAAAGAATACGGAATGGTCACACTAAAAACTGCCCTAGCAAATTCGTATAATACTCCTGCTGTTCGATTATTAATGAAAACAGGTATTCAAGATGCTTTTGCCTATCTTGACAAATTCGAATTCGAAAGAGTCGGTGAAAAGGAAAAGGTACCCGCCGCTTCATTAGGGGCTATACCAGTTAACACTCTTGAAATGGCCGGGGCTTACACTTCGTTTATTGATGGAACCTATGTACCGCCACGTGCTATTGAAAAAGTGACAGATCTGAACGGGGAAGTATTATACGAATGGGATGAAAAACCTATTCGAGTATGGTCTTCCTTAACGACTTCCAAAATGCGCGAGTTACTAGCCGCCGTTGTACAAAGCGGAACAGGAAGAAAGGCGAACCTTGCAGCCGCATATGTCGGAGGTAAAACAGGTACAAGTAACAACGCAAAAGATCTCTGGTTTGCTGGTTTAACTGACCGCTATACTGCCGCCGTTTGGGTCGGAAAAGATAAAGGATCCGGCATTACTTACCTTGAAAGATCACAACCCAATATCATGATTTGGCGTAGAATTATGCAATGATTATCCATCTTTCTTAATTTTATAGTCACATAAACAGCCAAAAGAAGACTGCCACAGTTGCAGTCTTCTTTTTTCATTATTTGGTAAGATGTAGGTGGATTGTGGATAAAATTAACTTGTGAAATTTATCAAGAGGAGATGGAGGAAAAGCCTGGGCCCATAAAATACGTGACGTTCAGTCGAGTGGTGCATATATCTTCTGAAGTTGCGCATATATTCGCGGGAAATAGGCATATATTTGGGGAAATGAGCAATTCCTCTTCATACTAGCGCATATCCGCTTGGGAAATGAGCATATCGACTTGGGAAATGGGCAAAACCCTGGGATCGTCCCCGCTTCCTTATGAGTCAGTGGCGTTCAGTCGAGTGGTGCATATATCTTCTGAAGTTGTGCATATATTCGCGGAAAATAGGCATATATTTTGGGAAATGGGCAATTCCTCTTCATACTGGCGCATATCTGCTTGGGAAATGAGCATATCGACTTGGGAAATGGGCAAAACCCTGGGATCGTCCCCGCTTCCTTATGAGTCAGTGACGTTCAGTCGAGTGGTGCATATATCTTCTGAAGTTGCGCATATATTCGCGGGAAATAGGCATATATTTTGGGAAATGGGCAATTCCTCTTCGTACTGGCGCATATCCTCTTGGGAAATGAGCATATCGACTTGGGAAATGGGCAATTATCATTCTTCCTCGCGCTTGCTCACATTTTCACAATCGTTCTCTCTTTCCCTCTCTTTCCCTCTCTTTCCCTCTCTTTCCCTCTCTTTCCCTCTCTTTCCCTCTCTTTCCCTCTCTTTCCCTCTCTTTCCCTCTCTTTCTCTCTCTTTCCCTCAAAACGCCAAAAAAGACCGGGGGCTCCCCGGTCTTTCTTTCTCTTAATCTCTTACACTGGCAATCCGCTCATTAGACTATTATAAATCTTTGCAACTATGAAAATGATAAGGACGATTAATAGGACCCAAACGATGATTTCAAAGCAGATGATTCCGATTAATCCTGGGGTTGTGAAGGAAGAGCTTGTTTTGTATACAAAGTATGCAAAGTATGAAAGTGTAGTAAGTACAAATATAATGGCGATTCCTATGGCGGATGCGATACTGAGTAAAGAAATCAATGATCCAACAAAATAGATCAAGGTGCCCATACGTGCTGCCTTTATGATTTCTCCTTCTGTATCTTTGGAGAAAAATAAGAAGGAAAGCTGATTAATTGTATCGGCGACGAGTTTTAGTGCTGAAAAAATCATAAAAAATACAAGCATTAATCCAAGGATCATCGTTAGTTTCATTTCTGTCTCTGTAAAAAATTCTAGCATTCCATTGTATAGGCCGATTTTCTTAAAAATCCCTAGTAGAAAACTTTGAAAGTAGACAGATAAGGATAAACTAAATAGTAAAATAGAAATAAAGGGTAAATATCCAGTGAAATAAATATTTTTGATTTTCATTTAGAACTCTCCTGTCTTTTACATCCATATTAATTATGCAAGAGCAATAGTTCGTTGACAAGAGATTTTTTTATTTTGGGAAATATAAACCATTTTCGTCTATATTTGTATGTCTTCGATTCGGATATATTGTCTTGGTTGGAATGGTATAGCATGATCTTCTTGGTCTATTAATAGGTCTGTTGAAAGGGGTTGGATCTCTAGGTTGATTTCCGTTTCAAATTTTTGTCCAAAATAACTGTCAAACCACCAAGCTCCTACAAATAAAATAATAAATATTGTCACACATGTCACTATTTTCGCTTTCACATCGATCACCACCTAAAAATAGTGTGGTGAAAAAAATATTTTTTATGCGGAATATGCTCTTTTTTCCCCTGTTCCTTCATATTTATTACTTTTTTTGAATCCCTCCTTCCCCTGTCCTCTTCTCCCATGCAACATCTTGTAATTTGCGTTATAATGCATTTGAGGTTTTATTCATTTTTCGGAGAGATAGAAGCACGGATTGTTTACGGTATGAAGGGGAAACTTTCAGTAGAGGTTATGTTCGCTTTTCGGAAAGAATGATTAGTTTTCAAAAAACATTCTGCTTTCAATCCATTTTCCTATGAGCGCTAACAATAAAGTTGCATGGACGACGATTTACCTAATCCTCAACAGTGTCAACTACCAATATTTTCATGCTACTATCTACTTACCTGAGGAGGATTGTTGTATTTCATTGTTTATCTTTTTTTAATCAATCATTAGGGGGGATATTCTTTGTCTTTATTACATTTGGCCATCTTTTCTCCTTTCTTAGCGGCTGTGGTTGTTCCTTTATTATATAAAGCTTTCCGCAAGATTCATACAGGATGGTTTGTTCTAATTTTACCAATAGTGCTCTTCGCCTATTTTCTGCAATTTCTCCCGATCACCCAAAATAATGAAACCATTAAGAAATCGATTGATTGGATTCCTTCATTAGGAATTGAATTAACCGCTTACATAGATGGGTTGAGTTTGCTTTTTTCATTATTGATTACTGGAATCGGTGCATTAGTTGTTTTGTACTCTATTTACTACCTTTCAAAGGAAAAAGAGAGCTTACATAATTTTTATGTTTATTTATTAATGTTTATGGGCGCGATGCTCGGGGTTGTTCTTTCCGATAATTTAATTTCTCTCTATATGTTTTGGGAGTTAACATCGATTTCTTCCTTTTTATTAATTGGTTATTGGTATCATAAGGAGCGTTCTCGGTATGGAGCGCAAAAGTCCATGCTTATTACTGTTTTTGGAGGACTTTCCATGCTTGGGGGCTTTTTATTGCTTTCTTTAATGGGAGACACCTTCAGTATTCGGGAATTAATTGGACAAGTGGATCAAATAAAAGATCATTCACTATTTATTCCGGCGATGCTATTAATTTTATTAGGAGCTTTTACAAAATCTGCTCAGTTCCCATTTTACATTTGGCTTCCTGATGCAATGGAAGCACCTACTCCTGTCAGTGCTTATCTTCATTCAGCTACCATGGTAAAAGCAGGAATTTATTTAGTTGCTAGGTTAAGTCCTATTTTTGCCTTCTCAGGTGTTTGGATGTGGGTAGTTGGTGTTGTCGGAATCTTTACGCTCTTCTGGGGTTCTTTTAATGCGGTGAAACAAACCGATTTAAAAGGGATTCTTGCGTTTTCAACTGTCAGTCAGCTTGGGTTGATTATGTCGCTTCTTGGGGTTGGAGCAGCTGCTCTTCATTATGATTATTTAGATGATAATTATTTTGTCATTGCCACTTTAGCCGCTGTCTTTCACTTAATCAACCATGCAACATTTAAAGGTAGTCTATTTATGATGGTGGGGATCGTCGACCATGAAACAGGAACTCGTGATATTCGTAAGCTTGGCGGACTGATGAGTGTGATGCCTATTACGTTTACGATTGCCGTTATTGGCAGCTTTTCAATGGCTGGACTTCCTCCGTTTAACGGATTCTTAAGTAAAGAGATGTTCTTTACAGGAATGGTATCGGTTCTGAATATGGATATTTTCCATTTAGAAACTTGGGGCATTCTCTTCCCGGTTCTTGCATGGATCGGAAGTGTTTTTACTTTCCTATACAGTATGATTCTCGTATTTAAAACATTTACCGGAAAATTGAAAGTAGATCAATTAGAAAAGAAACCACATGAAGCACCATTGGGTATGTTGATTTCCCCACTTATTCTTGCTTCATTAGTTGTAATATTTGGTTTCTTCCCCAATATTTTATCTTATACGATTATTGAACCAGCGGTCGCTTCGATTTTACCGTCATTGCTTTCGCCTGGTGAAGCCTTTACTGTTCATATTTCCGCCTGGCACGGCTTCACACCAGAGTTATTTATGACGTTAAGTTTAATTGCAGTTGGGATCGTTCTTTATCTAACTCTTTCAAAATGGACTAAAATTTATGATTTAATGCCTGATCGTCTCACATTGAATCATTTTTATGATCGTGGAATGGTTCTTTCTGAAAGAGGATCTAATCGTTTAACCAACACCTATATGACTGGGTTTATTCGAACTTACTTAGTCTATATTTTTATTTTCTTTATTGGCATCTTATCGTACACACTTGTTTACAAAGATGCATTTAAAATGGACACTAGTAATTTAGCTCCGATTGGCGTCTATGAAATCATCTTAGCGTTCTTAATTGTCGCTGGCTCTGTCACGATCTTAGTGGCAAAATCACGACTTACTTCAATTATTTCTTTAGGTGCGGTTGGATATACGGTATCACTATTCTTTGTTATTTTCCGTGCACCAGATTTGGCGCTAACGCAATTAGTCATTGAAACAGTTTCCGTTGCGCTATTTTTACTTTGCTTTTACCATCTGCCGCAAATTAGTCGTAAAGAAGAGCGTATGGGATTCAAATTGGAAAATGCCCTAATTTCAATCGGAGTCGGTGCAGTTATTTCACTTATTGCGATATCTGCTCACAGTAACAAGCTTTTCAGCTCAATCTCGCAATATTACATTGAAAATACGTATGACAAAGCAGGCGGAAAAAATATGGTCAACGTCATTCTCGTAGACTTCCGTGGTTTTGATACGTTATTTGAAATTTGTGTATTATCCATCGCTGCTTTAGGAATTTACGGAATGATTAAACTTCGCTTGACAAGGAGGAAAGAAGGATGAAAACAAATGATTTAATTTTACAAACGACAGCTAAAGTCATCTTCTTTATCATCATTCTCTTTTCTCTCCATATCTTTTTTGCTGGACATTATAATCCTGGGGGAGGATTTATCGGAGGATTAATGACTTCCGGTGCGATTGTATTATTACTTCTCGCTTTCGACTTAAAAACGGTTGCGACGATTTTTACTTTTGATTTTAAAATTTTGATCGCTATTGGTTTATTATTTGCTGCGGGAACAGCAACGGGAGCGTTATTCTTTAATGCCCCATTATTAACACATGCATTTGAATACTTTCATTTGCCATTGTTAGGGAAAACTTCTTTACATACAGCTGTTTTATTTGATACAGGTGTGTACTTAGTCGTCATTGGTGTCACAATGACCATTATTCAAACGATTGGGGAGAGTGAATAATGGAATTTTTAATGGCAATCATCATTGGTATTTTATTTGCCAGTGCAGTCTATTTAATGCTGTCAAAAAGCTTGTTACGGATTATTATTGGGACAGGCCTTCTAAGTCACGGTGCTCATTTATTGATTTTATCTATGGGCGGTTTGAAAAAAGGAACGGTTCCGCTACTCGGCGAGAATGCCAAAGCCTATGTGGATCCGTTGCCACAAGCTTTAATCTTAACAGCAATCGTGATTAGCTTCGGGGTTACTGCCTTCTTTCTTGTTTTAGCCTACAGGGCCTACCAAGAATTAGGAACAGACAATGTCGAGGAAATGAGAGGAAACGAAGGAAATGATTAATTTATTGATTTTACCCATTTTAATCCCCTTATTGACAGCGATTTTATTAATTTTTATCGGAAAATTTGTCGTCCTTCAAAGAATCGTTGCTTTAGTATCAACACTAGCAACACTTATCGCCAGTATCGTTTTGTTGTTTACCGTTAAAAATGAAGGGATTCAAACGTTAAATCTGAGTAATTGGACGGCTCCGTTTGGGATTACACTCGTATCAGATATGTTATCAGTCCTTCTTGTAACGACGACAAGCTTGATTACTCTTTGTGTCGTCATCTATTCGATTCGTTCCATTGGCGTGGAAAGAGAACGTTACTACTATTATTCTGTTATGCAATTTATGTTAGTAGGGGTGAACGGCGCCTTTACGACTGGTGACATTTTCAACTTATTCGTCTTTTTCGAAGTGATGTTAATGTCCTCCTACGTCTTAATTGTCATAGGAGGTACGAAAATTCAGCTAAGAGAAACGATTAAATATATACTCGTTAACGTGATTTCATCGGCTATTTTCGTGATCACAGTCGCTTATTTATACTCTGTTGTAGGTACTCTAAATATGGCGGATATTTCAAGAAGAATTGCTGAAATAAACCAGCCGGCCATTTTGACTGTCGTTGCCGTCTTGTTTTTGATCGTATTTGGTCTAAAAGGGGCCATCTTTCCGTTATACTTTTGGTTACCGGGTTCTTATTACGCTCCTCCAACACCGATTCTCGCCTTATTTGGGTCGTTGTTAACAAAAGTAGGAATCTATTCGATTTTAAGAACGTATACCCTATTCTTTTATCATGACACAGGTTATACACATCAGTTACTTGGGATTTTAGCGATCATCACAATTATCGCAGGGGTCATTGGTGCGATTGCCTACTGGGATGTTAAAAAAATTATTATTTACAATATTATTATTGCGGTCGGTGTGATAGCATTTGGTATTTCTGTCATGACAGAAGAATCTTTAAAAGGTTCCGTTTTTTATTTAATTCATGACATGATCATCAAAGCCGCTCTCTTCCTCCTCATTGGAGTTATGATCAAAATTACGGGGACAAGTGATTTACGGAAGATGGGTGGTTTGATTAAAAAATATCCATTACTAGGATGGACGTTTTTAGTTGCCGCTTTCGCATTAGCAGGGATCCCTCCGTTAAGCGGATTTATCGGAAAATTGTTAATCGTAAGAGGAAGCTTTGCTGCAGAAGAATATGTCGGGGCACTCGTTGTCTTAATGTCAAGCTTACTCGTTCTTTATTCAGTCATAAAAATTTTCATCCATGGCTTTTGGGGAACTCCAAAGGATTTCAAAAATGAAGATCGACAGCCTGTCCATTTCTTATGGTTTCCAAGTGCGATCTTAGTGTTAGCTGCAGTATTTTACGGTGTTGGCGCTGAATACATGAACACATTGATCTCGCAAGCGACTGATGTGTTAGTGGATCCGACAATTTATATCGATGCAGTATTAAAGGAGTAATGTGTTATGGCGTTTCAAATATTATTAAATTTCTTTTTAGCCTTTCTATGGATGTTCTTGCAAGTATCTTTTGATGCAACTACTTTTATCGTCGGGTATATCCTTGGATTAGTCATTGTATATGCCATGCGCCGTTTCTTTCACTCGAGATTTTATCTGTACCGTGTGTTTGCTGTGATAAAATTAACCCTTATTTTTTTGAGAGAGTTAGTTTTATCCAATCTTTCGGTATTAAAAGTGATATTAAAACCAAAGCTTGACATGCAGCCGGGAATTTTCGCTTTGCCAACCGAGTTAGAAAGTGAATGGGAAATTACATTATTAGCTAATTTGATCACTCTCACCCCGGGAACACTCGTGTTGGATGTTTCTCCTGACAACAAAGTATTGTACGTTCATGCGATGGATGTCCCGGATGTAGAGGATGCAATTGAAGGCATTAAAAACTCATTTGAGAAGGCCATCATGGAGGTGAGCAGATCATGCTAATCACAATCATAAAAATCGCCCTTGTATGTGTAGCTATCGCAATGGTAGGTCTCATTTATCGGGTGATTAAGGGGCCTACCGTTCCAGACAGAGTAATTGCCCTAGATGCGATTGGAATTAATTTAATCGCCATTGTCGCGCTCGTATCCATGTTGCTCAAAACTTCAGCCTTCCTTGAGGTCATATTACTCTTGGGAATCTTATCCTTTATCGGGACGACTGGATTTGCGAAATTTCTAGAGAAGGGAGAGATCATCGAACGTGAACGGGATAACTGAATTTTTCATCGCTCTATTTCTCATATTAGGCGCCTTTCTCAGTCTCGTCACTGCATTTGGTTTGATTCGTCTCCCTGATGTATATACGAGAAACCACGCGGCTTCCAAAAGTGCTACTTTGGGAATCATGTGTACTTTATTAGCTACTTTTTTATACTTTCATCTATATGAAGGACATTTTAATTCTCGACTCATTCTTGGGATTGCCTTCATTTTTATTACATCACCAGTTGCAGGACATCTCATTAGTCGGGCCGCTTATAATAGCGGAGTCAAAATGTGGGATAAAAGTGTGCGGGATGATTTAAAAAAAGCACGTAGTAAACAAAAGGCACAAGAAAAATAGAATGTTTTTAATGTGGGGGACTGTCCAGAAAGTCGTATTTTCCGTATTTTCGACTTTTGGATGCCCCTCTTCATGTTTTGAAACCTTGATATAACAACATTCTTGGTTATTATATTTTTGGGAATTTCCACTTTTCGGACAGCCCCTTTGTTTTTCAGCGAAAATGACTATTTTTCCTTTGATTTCTTTGGAACAACCGCCATCGTACATCTGGAGATACAGATTAAATTTTCCTCTTCGTCTTTCATTCGAATATCCCAAACCATCGTTGTTTTTCCTTGATGAACGACCTCAGCTGTTGCGGTCACGATCCCCTCTCTTTTAGATTTAATATGGTTCGCATTGATTTCCAAACCAAAGCATATTTCTTTCTCTAGATCGATGAGATGGGCTGTGCCGATGCTTGCCGCTGTTTCCGCTAAAGCAACCGATGCACCCCCATGTAAAAATCCAAGTGGTTGATATGTGCGCTCATCCACAGGCATCGTCATCACCACTTTCCCTTTCGAAATTTCTACAAATTCCATTCCAAGCAATCCAATTAATGTTTCCTCAGGCTTTTTTGTCTCCATTTTTTTCTCCTCCATAAAAAGTCATTCCCTTTCCTTTTCGATTCTTATATTCAAAAATCCTCTTTCCTTTTCCATTTTTTGAGTTGTTTTTCCGTCAAAAATACGATCACTAGAAAAAGAATAAATCAAATCGTTAAGACATAGATTTTTCATAACGAGAAATTCACAAAACGAAAGGGTACGATTTATATGTATATAACAAGGTATTTTAGCCCTACAAATGTTTCACCCTACTACCCTACTTATCCCCTCTTCCCTTACTATTCAGGAATACGACAATATCCAGCCGTAAATCCCAACCAGTTCATCCAATCTGCTCAAAAATCATTAATCCTACTAAATGAGGTAAAAATTTTTTTGAATAAAGTGTCAAAGGATAAAAATTATGCTAAACAACTAATGAATGCAGCCCAACAATCCAAAACAGAGCAGGTGAAACAACTCGTCAAAAATAGCGGAGTCACCCAAGCGCCAACCATCTATTATACCCCAGGTGGATTGCATTTAAACTTTGCATCACAAGATCAAACAGCCGAATGCTGTCATCTTATCGTGGAATTAAGGTGGAGATAGTGAGGCATGGGGCTATGCTCGTGGGCAGTGACAGGAAAACTAGCACATGAGGTTAGTGCAAATATTTTTGGGAAATAAGTGGCTGCGAGTAGGGCTATTGTAAGTGGATGGGGCGCAATGATCAGTGATGTTGTACAATGAACAGTGGGTGGGTGCAATGATCAGTGATGTTGCACAATGAACAGTGGGTGGGTGCAATGATCAGTGATGTTGCACAATGAACAGTGGGTGGGGTGCATATATTTTGGGAAATGTGCATATCCCCATAGAACTAGTGCAAATAGCTTCTGGAGTAGCGCATATCCGATTGGGAAATATGCATATGTCGGTGGGAAATATGCAAAAGACCGGGGAACCTGACCCTCCCTGTTTAGGACCAGAGAGGCCGAACGAGTGGGCCATGATCAATGGGTGGGGCGCATATATTTTCGGGAAATACTCATATATTTTGGGAAATGTGCATATCCCCGTAGAACTAGTGCAAATAGCTTCTGGAGTTGCGCATATCCGATTGGGAAATATGCATATGTCGGTGGGAAATATGCAAAAGACCGGGAACCTGACCCTCCCTGTTTAGGACCAGAGAGGCCGAACGAGTGGGCCATGATCGATGGGTGGGGTGCAATGAACAGTGGGTGGGGCGCATATATTTTCGGGAAATACGCATATATTTTGGGAAATGTGCATATCTCCATAGAACTAGTGCAAATAGCTTCTGGAGTAGCGCATATCTGATTGGGAAATATGCATATGTCAGTGGGAAATACGCAAATCTTTTCACCCAGCATGATGCATAAACTATCAGAGGGATCCCAAACATCTACTCTGGTCATCCGCTAGCTCAGGAGCCCTCTTACAAACGAAATGTTAGCCCCCTCTATTATCTCCCCCCAAAAAAAGCAACCCATTTACTGAATTCGCTTAAACAAGCTTCATCAAGTAAACGGGTTGCTGACTATTCAGGTCATTACCAGTAATAGGGATATCCCCATGGTCCTCCTGGTCCCCCTGGGTATCCTCCATAAGGTGGATATCCATATCCACAACCAAACCCATAGCAAAATGGTGGCCTTGGGCGAACGATTGCACTACCAAGTAGACCTCCAAGAAATCCCCCTACAAACGGACCACCAAAGAAGAATCTTTGACCTGGGTAAGGTCTATTTCTCATCATCATTAGAGTACCTCCTCTTTTATAGAAAATGCCTACATTACTGTATATGCATTTTTCCCAAAAAAGGATGGGCTATTGATACAGATTTGATTTTCCAACTACAAGACCATACTTGCAATCCAGCCAAAAATGATGAGTGGAATATTATAATGCAAGAAAGTTGGAACACAGGAATCCCAAATATGATTATGCTGACCATCTACATTTAATCCGGCTGTTGGTCCTAATGTACTGTCTGATGCTGGGGATCCCGCATCACCAAGTGCAGCCGCTGTGCCCACTAAAGCAATCGTTGCCATTGGACTAAATCCTAATTCCAAAGATAATGGGACAAAGATGGTCGCAATAATAGGAATTGTAGAAAAAGAAGACCCAATTCCCATTGTCACAAGTAATCCAACAATTAACATGATAAGTGCGCCAACGGTTTGGTTTCCACCAATCGCATTGGCCGCTTGATGAACTAATTCCTCAACATCCCCGGTTTTTTTCAATACATTCGCAAATCCAGCTGCTGCAATCATGACGAAACCGATAAACGCCATCATCTTCATTCCATCTGTTAATAATTCATCTGCTTCATTGCGTCTAATCGACCCTGTTACATATAGTACAGCAATTCCAGCTAAAGCCCCAAACACCATGGACTCCGTTACAATTTGAACTGCTAAAGCTGCAACGATGGCAATGAATGAGAAAATAACGGTTAAAGAAGTATACTCTGCTTTGTTAGAATTCGTGACAGAGTCTTTAACATCCCGATATTCACGCGGTTTCCGATAAACGAAAAGTGAAATGACAAGCCCTACAACCATTCCAAGACAAGGAATCAGCATCGCTTTTGTAATATCACCCATTTGAATTTTCAGCCCACTATCTGCCATATTGGTCGCTAATATTTCATGGAAAATTTGGCCAAATCCTAATGGGAGAAGAATATAAGGAGTTGTTAATCCAAATGTTAAAACCGTTGCGATTAAACGACGGTCCACTTTCAATTCATTTAATACTTGTAAAATTGGTGGAATTAATAATGGAATAAAAGCAATATGGATCGGTATTAAATTTTGGGAAAAACAAGCCATTAAAAAAATTAGTAGAATAATAAATACTTTAGAATAGTTTTTCGCCTTTGAATGTTGGCTATTTCCTACCATTTTTAAAATAAAATCAACTAGTATATTGGGAAGGCCTGTACGAGAGATTCCAACAGCAAATCCTCCTAGTAAAGCGTAACTTAATGCAACATTAGCTCCACCGCCGACTCCTTCAGTGAATGCGGCAATCGTTGAGTCGACACCCAACCCACCGACTAATCCACCAAGAAGAGCCCCCGTGATTAAAGCAAAAACAACGTTGACACGGAATAAGCTAAGAATGAGCATAATGAGAACAGCTATGACAACAGCATTCATACAAATTTCCTCATTTCCTTTAGTTTGTTAAATTGGTAGAGAACTAAAACAATGATTAAAAGATAACAAACTAACTACAGACTTGTCAATTATATTATTAATTGTTTCTCTTTTCTGTTAATTTCTATGGAAACTTTATAATATACGTAGATTCAAGTGAAGATATTTGACTATTTCCCATTCTCTTTTGATCATTTCCCATGAGGATTTGCACCTCTCTCCGGCTTTTTTGCACTTGTTCTTTGCTTATTTGAACATTTCCCTCCATATTTGACTATTTCCCCCGTCTTTTTGCACTACTTCTCGTGGATCTACTTTTCTCCTGTTCCTTCTTTTACACCTTTCTTGATTTGACTATTTCCCATTCTCTTTTGATCATTTCC
>NZ_JAUSUC010000055.1 GCF_030813365.1 Oikeobacillus pervagus | reverse complement strand
GCACGCCGCCAGCGTTCGTCCTGAGCCAGGATCAAACTCTCCAAAGAATTTGATTTAGCTCATAAAAAATAACGTTGTTAAAACATTATGGTTACACTTCGTTTTGTTCAGTTTTCAAAGATCAATTATTGACGACTTTACTATAATAACAGATTCAAATTCTAAAGTCAACTACTTACTATTTTTTGTTTCTTGTCGTTTATCGGCGACAAGTTATATATTATCACCATACTCAAACTCCGTCAATAGTCTATTTTATTTTCCTACAGTTTTTTTGAAAAAGGAATTTTCTAAAAGATGTTCTTCATTGTATTTCCTCATACACATTGTCTTTTTAAAAAAGAACAAATGCGGAGGCGTCTTGCTCTTCGACGTACTGATTTCGCAATTTTAGACTGAGATAGAGAAAACAAGACCGAGGTAGTTTACAAGCTGATGTTGACTTATCGTAGGGAGAAGACGAAGGAATACGCTAGCCGATACGTGCTGAAGGCTTGCCGTGGACAATATTTTTTAAAGGGTTATCCATAGTTCAAAATTTTATAATTTCCTAAACATTAAAAAAGGGGCTGTCCGAAAAGTAGTTTTCTAAGCCTAAATCGGTAAAATGCAAAACCCAAGAATGCTGTCATATCAACATTCTTGGGTTTTTAATTTGGGCAAAATTCATATTAAAATGGACTTTTGAGACAGCCCCTTTTCTATACAAGGATCCATGTTTGAATAATCGCTAAAGCAGCAAGACCTGGAATCCCCAGAATCCCTGCAACACTCGATGTAACAATATTAATAGGGACATGAAGGCCAAACTTACTCCCAAATGCATTAAGGAAAAATAAAAAAAGTGCCCCTATCACAATCTTAATAGCAATATTGCCTACAAAACGTACAGGTTTCACCTTAGTCGTAACCCCTAACAAAATGAATACTAAAATACCTATAACTATTACGGCAGCTACTAAATTCAAGCATACCCCTCCACATCATTCGGTTTGTCCAATTAATACATAGATATGAAAGGAGTTAATTTTTTATTCTAATTCTTCTTTTTTTAGCTTCTCTAAACAAAAAGAAATACTTCGCCTCTGCTATTTTCGTTAGACAGATCATTTCGTCTGTTTGCTCAACACTTAATCGTTGCAACTCTCTTTGCTGAAACCAATTCTTTTTGGCCTTTTCCATTTGTATGATTAACAACCTATCGTATTTATCCCGCAATTTATTTTTTCTTTTAAAAAACATAAGTCACCTACTCACTACAACTCTCTTCTACCTTCAAGAGCCTTTGAAAGGGTTACTTCATCAGCGTATTCTAAGTCGCCGCCGACTGGTAATCCGTGTGCGATTCGAGTTATTTTGATCCCCGACGGTTTTAATAACCTCGAAATATACATTGCAGTTGCTTCCCCTTCAATATTCGGGTTTGTTGCTAAAATTACTTCACTTACCGTTTCATCTTGAAGTCTTTTTAAAAGGTCTGGGACATTAATATCCTCAGGGCCTATTCCATCCATAGGCGAAATTGCACCGTGCAACACATGGTATAAACCATTATATTCTTTCATTTTTTCCATCGCTATTACATCTTTTGGGTCTTGAACAACACAGATCGCAGTCCGATCACGTTGCTCATCCTCACAAATATAACAAGGATCCGAATCGGTAATATGTCCACACACTGTACAATAACCTAAATTTCGTTTTGCATTGACTAGTGCTTTAGCAAAATCTAATACATCGTCTTCCTTCATGTTTAACACAAAAAACGCCAGTCGGGCTGCTGTCTTCGGCCCGATTCCTGGCAACTTCATAAAACTATCTATTAATTTAGTAATTGGTTCTGGATAATGCATAATAATATGTTCCTCCTAGAACATTCCTGGCATATTCAATCCTTTTGTAAATTGTCCCATTGTTTCATTCGTCAATTCATCAACCTTTTTCAAAGCATCATTTGTCGCAGCTAGCACAAGATCTTGCAACATATCGATGTCATCTGGATCAACGACTTCCTCCTTAATTTGGACGTCCAAAATTTCTTTTTGTCCAGATACAACAACCGTTACCATTCCGCCACCTGCTGTCCCTTCGATTTGCTTTTCAGCTAGTTCCTCTTGGGCTTTTGCCATCTTCTTTTGCATCTTTTGCATTTGTTTCATCATGTTTTGCATATTACCCATTCCACGCATCATTTGATCTTCCTCCTAATTAATCTTTTATTTCAAGTAGGTCTTCCCCAACAAGCTTCAGAGCTTCAGAGATGAGGGGATCCTCTTCTTGTTCCTTATGATCTCTTTCCCCTTGAATAAATTGTTTTCTTATTTTTAACCATTCTTCTTCAGGTACACCAACTGGGTAATATTCATTTCCAGTTAATTCCTGCAATGCAACAGCTAATGTCTGTATGAATTTTACATTTTCCATCGCCATTTGGCAATGAATTTCATATTTGAATTTTAACACGAAAGAATGTGGGCTTGCTGCTACAGGTTCAGCGTCATTTAAAAGAGCAGCTTGTGATCGCATTTGTCTTTGATTTAAAAAATCCAACATATCGCCCCAGCGGCTTTTCACCAAATTTAAATCTTGTTTTGTTGCTTCTTTTAAAATGGCTTCTATTTTCTTAACCGGTGTTTTAAATCCTTTTGAAGAAGGGCGGGATGGTTTCCTTGTCGTTTGTCTTTCACTTTCACCTGGCATCATAGAACTTCTTTGACTTTGAAGGGATTTGATTTCCATTTCCATTTTCTGAATTTTGTCAAGAAGTCCCTCTATCTCGGGTATATTATTTACTCGTCTTACATTTATTTGGCACATTTTCACTAAAGAGACTTCTAAGTAAATGCGTGCGTGATTTGAAAATTTCATTTCATGCTGCGCTTTATTCAATATATCGATATACTCGTAAATTTGTTCAGGTGAAATTTCATTCGTTAGTTGAACAAAATCATCATCTAACATTACGCGTTCAAGGGATTCCTCAATATTAGGCGCTGTTTTATAAAGAAGCATATCTCGAAAATACAAAATAAAGTCTTCAGTAAATCTCCCTGGATCTTTCCCTTGTAATAAAAGCTCTTCAACTGTTTCCAAGGCACCGACTGTATCTTTTTCCAAGATAGAACGACCCATACGGTTTAAATAGGTTTGGCTAACTGTCCCTGTAACCGCAAGTGCATCCTCAACCGTAACCATCTCTGAACTAAATGAAATCGCTTGGTCTAACAAACTTAAGGCATCACGCATTCCACCTTCAGCAGCTCTCGCAATGATATGTAGGGCATTTTCCTCAACCGATATACCACTTTCTTCTACAATTAATTTCATTCTTTTCACAATATCTTTCGATGTAATTCGTTTAAAATCGAACCGTTGACATCTTGATATGATGGTAAGTGGTATTTTATGTGGTTCTGTCGTTGCTAATATAAATAATACATGCTTCGGAGGCTCTTCTAATGTCTTAAGAAGAGCATTAAAGGCACTAATCGAGAGCATATGGACTTCGTCGATAATATATACTTTATAATTAACTACACTTGGTGCATATTTTACCTTATCTAGTACCTCTCTCATTTCCTCTACTCTTGAATTAGAAGCAGCGTCAAATTCAATCACATCTGGTATGGATCCATCCGTAATCCCCCTACAAGCTGCACATTCATTGCAAGGTTCAGAAGCTGGTCCTCTTTCACAGTTAACAGCTTTAGCCAAAATTTTCGCAGCACTCGTTTTTCCCGTACCACGTGGGCCCGAGAAAAGATAAGCGTGCGAAGTTTTTTGTTGCAGGAGGGCATTTTGCAATGTTTTTGTTACATGCTCTTGACCGACTACATCTACGAATGTTTGTGGTCGCCAAACACGATATAAAGCCTGATAACCCAATAAAATCCCCCCTTAAATACTCTTCATTCTATTATAACGATTCAAAAATATTTTTACAAAGCATACTCCGTTATTTCGAGGATCCTTTTCAACATATATTGAATGTTGCTTTTGATAAAGGACTAAGTCCCACGCAATGTGCAAGCGCCTCGATCCTCGGCATATGGATTTCGTAGCCTTAGACTGGGATAAAGGAAACACAGCGAGGTTCTTCACGAGCTGATGTTGATTTATCATAGGGAGAGGCTGGAAAAATTTGCTAGCCGGTAGGTGCCGTAGACAATAATAAAAAAACCCATCCTTCCTCGGATGAGTTAAACTTTATGTATATAACTGCCGTGCACCTTCCATCGACTGCCACCCACAGGCGTTACTTAAGCAGTTAGCTCAGCCCAGGCACCCCTGCGGCACATGGGAGTGTCTACTTAATGCTGCTTCCTTCCGGACCTGACATGGTTCATAGATTCCCATTGCGCAGGACCCGAGCGTCAACACCACTTACTTAAGGCAGACCCTGCAGATGTGCAGCCTCAGGAAGGGATTCAGTCCCGCTAGAGCGGATTGCGGGTACAGGGCACCGCTACCTCCCCACCTAGCACGGCAAATTTGATACCATATTCAATTGCATCATATTTGATGCATTTATAAGTATACAAGCTTTTTATAAAAAAAGCAATGTCTATACATTTGTAAGTTTATGTAAATCCCCCTATTTCTTTTTCTTATCCTTTTTCCTCATTCGAATCATACGGAAAAAATCTGTTAACATACTCCCACATTCTTCTCCCAAAACTCCAGATAGAACATCGCATTGATGATTAAAACGTGGATCTTTAAGGAGATTCATCAAAGTTCCTGCGCAACCTGCTTTCAAATCCTTTGCTCCATAAATGACACGATTGATCCTTGATAATATAATCGCTCCACTACACATCGGACACGGTTCTAAAGTGACATATAGATCCGCTCCCTCCAATCTCCAAGTTCCAAGTTTTTCACAAGCATCTTGGATGGCCAAAATCTCTGCATGTGTCACTGCATTTTGCGTTGTCTCCCTTAAATTATGACCAACTCCAATAATTTCATCCTGTAACACTACAATCGCCCCAATGGGGACTTCCCCTATATCTTTAGCTTTTCTTGCCTCTTCAAGGGCTACTCTCATAAAATATACATCTCGATCCATTGAAAACATCCTTGCTATTTGTTTTTTTTGAGCACCATGAACACGTTCCCGCACATATTCAATCCTTCGCTGACAACATTTTATCATGTATAAACTTTTCCTTTCATAGAATATCGTGAGTATGTTGAAGTTTCTTTAAAGGGAGGCTACTCACTTGCAAATCTATGTTGTTAAACCTAATGATACAGTCTTTCAACTATCCAGAATGTATGGGATATCAGCTTCTGAAATTATTCGAGCGAATCAATTATCTAATCCGGATCAACTTGTAGTGGGTCAAACACTTGTCATCCCCTTACAAGGAGAATTTTATTCTGTGCGACCAGGAGATAGTTTATGGTCCATTTCTACAAAATTCAATATGTCCTTACAAGAATTAGCGGAAATCAATAGAATTTCAGTAAATACCCCTTTATATGTCGGTCAACGCTTATATATTCCACAGAACCCAAAAGTTCAGGCGGAATTTAACGCTTATATCGAGCCATTTGGTGAGAATGTTTCAGCAGCTCTAGAAAATAGTGCAAGGGAAGCAGCACCTTATTTAACCTATTTATCCCCTTTTAGCTTTCAAGCTAAACGAGACGGTTCTTTAAATGCACCTCCACTTGGAAATTTACCAGCCATCGCATCTGCGAATCAAAATATTTTAGTAATGGTGATCACCAACCAAGAAGAAGGACAATTTAGTGATGAATTAGGAGCCGTCTTACTGAATGATTTAACCGTTCAAGAAAAATTTTTAAATAATATCGTAGCAACCGCAAAACAATTTGGTTTCCGAGATATTCATTTTGATTTTGAATTTTTGCGCCCTGCAGATCGTGAGGCTTATAATCAATTTTTAAGAAGAGCCAAGGAACGTTTCAAACAAGAAGGTTGGATGATTTCAACCGCATTAGCACCAAAAACTAGCGCAACCCAAAAAGGGTCTTGGTATGAAGCTCATGATTATAAAGCTCACGGAAACATTGTTGACTTTGTTGTGATCATGACATATGAATGGGGATATAGTGGTGGACCACCTATGCCGGTTTCCCCGATCAATCCTGTTCGTGAAGTACTTGAATATGCTATTACAGAAATCCCCCCCTCCAAAATATTAATGGGGCAAAATTTATATGGGTATGACTGGACATTGCCTTTCAATCCAGGGGATACTGCTGATGCCTTAAGTCCTCAACAAGCCATCCAATTAGCTAATCGGTATCGTGTAGCAATTAAATATGATCAAGAAGCAGAAGCACCCTTTATTGATTATCGGGACGAAGAAGGAAGGCAACATAAAGTTTGGTTTGAAGACGCGAGATCCATTCAAGCTAAATTTGATCTATTAAAAGAATTAAACTTGCGTGGGATGAGTTATTGAAAACTCGGGCTCTCCTTCCCACAAAATTGGCTCTTAATCTCTGATAACTTCACAGTTAGAAAAAGAGCATAAAAAGATCAAATGCGGAAGCGCCGCAGATCTGGCGTACGGATTTCGCAAGCTTCGACTGAGATAAAAGAAACGAAAGCGAGACCCTTCACGAGTTAATGTTGATTTACTTGTAGAGAAATGCATATTTATAGGGAAATTTACAGTTCTAAAATTTTATAGTTAAAAAAAAAAAACAAAAAATTCGTTACAAATGTAACGAATTTTAATCTCTCCAATATTATGCGCTTAGGTTAATAAATGGCGGAGGAAGAGGGATTCGAACCCCCGCGCGGTTTAACCCGCCTGTCGGTTTTCAAGACCGATCCCTTCAGCCGGACTTGGGTATTCCTCCGTTTCGACATTAATTAATTTAACATGACTACATATCAAAGTCAATATTTTATTATTCAATTAGTGGGGTTTTTTTATCCCCCACTAATTGTCACTAGTTTCCCCCATTCATTTCACCTTATTCCAAATAGGGTACCATATTATCCCTGAATTGGATTTTGTTGGGGATAATCAAGGCTCTCCATAGCTCCGTGTATTCTAGTTTTTCTTTGAAATTCTTTCTTTCCCTCTCATATAAGGTCTTAATACTTCCGGAATAATCACACTTCCATCCTCTTGCTGATAGTTTTCCAAAATAGCAGCTACCGTACGTCCAATCGCTAAACCTGATCCATTTAATGTATGGACATGTTCTGGTTTACCATTTTTCTCCCGACGGAAGCGGATGTTGGCCCGTTTTGCCTGGAATCCTTCAAAGTTACTGCAAGAAGAAATTTCACGATACGTATTATAACTTGGTAACCACACTTCAATATCGTATTTTTTGGCTGCTGTAAATCCTAGGTCTGCAGTACACATGCTTAATACGCGATATGGTAACCCAAGAAGTTGCAAGACCTTCTCAGCGTGACCTGTTAACTTCTCTAACTCGGCATATGAATCTTCTGGTTTAACAAAACGGACAAGTTCTACTTTATTAAATTGATGTTGTCGAATTAACCCCCGTGTATCTCGGCCAGCAGATCCAGCCTCAGATCGAAAACAAGCACTATAAGCAGCATAAGCCATCGGTAATTGATCCCCATCAAGAATTTCATCGCGATGGTAGTTCGTTACAGGTACCTCCGCTGTTGGAATAAGAAAATAATCTTCCTTTTCAATTAAAAAGGCATCCTCTTCAAACTTTGGTAGTTGCCCTGTCCCTGTCATACTTGTACGGTTCACCATGTAAGGAGGCAACATTTCCTCATAACCATGCTCTTCCGTATGAAGATCTAACATAAAACTAATAAGGGCACGTTCTAATTTAGCTCCTAAACCTTTATAAAAAACAAAACGACTTCCAGTTACTTTCCCTGCTCTTTCAAAATCAAGGATCTCCAGATCATCTGCAATATCCCAATGTGGCTTTGCGTCAAAATCAAATTCACGGACCTCTCCCCACTTACGGATCTCAACATTATCATCTTCAGATTCCCCAACAGGAACAGATTCATGAGGGATGTTCGGAATAGAAAGGAGTAAATGTTGAAGTTCCTCTTCCACTTGTTTTAACTCATGATCCAATCCCTTTACTTTTTCTCCCACTGCCTTCATTTCAGAAATGAGTTGGCTTACATCTTGTTTGTCGCGCTTTAACTTTGCGATTTGTTCGGACACTTCATTTCGTTGTTTTTTTAATTTTTCAGTTTCTACTAATAGTTCTCTTCTTTTTTTATCCAAATCCTCAAATTTTTCAAAATCGGTTAAGTCTTCTCCGCGATGTTGCAACCGTGCCTTTACTTCTTCAAAGTTATTTCTTAACACTTTAACATCTAGCATTTTTGCAAATCCCCCTTTACATTTCCATTCATTTTCCACTATTAAAAAGTTGTATTAAAATACAAAAAACTCCCATCCCTATGAAAAAGGGACGAGAGTAACCCGCGTTGCCACCCTAGTTGAAGGAATCTTTCCTTCCACTTTCCAAGATAACGGTTCAACCGTAAGTACTTACTAGATTGACTCATTCGGTACTTCACTCAAGGATGGATTCACAAATATCTTCCGACGGTTTCCACCAACCACCGACTCTCTAAAGAAAGATGATTTGCTACTATTTCCTTTCATCGTGTTCTATTCATGTAATTGTACTCAATGTACTATATTTATTTCCAGGTTGCAAGAATTTATGCGTTGATTTTTTCTTTTGCCTCTTTAACCATCTGGACAAAATAGCCAGCGATACGTGAATCCTCTGTTAATTCAGGATGGAAGGAGCATGCCAATAAGTTTCCTTGTCTTGCCATGACAATCCGATCATGATATTCAGAAAGTATTTCTACATCTGGTCCTACTTCCACAATATGCGGTGCTCGGATGAATACAGATGGAAAATGGTCTGTAACTCCTTTGATAGATAAATCAGTCTCAAAGCTTTCACGTTGACGACCGAAAGAATTCCGCTCAACCGTTATGTCCATTAAGCCCAAATGTGGTTCATCATATCCCACAATATGATTGGCTAACATAATAAGACCTGCACATGTACCGAACAACGGCTTTCCTCGTTTCGAAAAATCTCTTAATGGTTCTATAAAACCATAACGATCCATCAAGCGTCTCATTGTCGTGCTTTCCCCACCAGGGAGAATTAAGCCGTCTACTTCTTTTAGTTGTTCCACTCTTTTGATGATAATTGCAGTTGCTCCCGCTGCTTCCAAAGCCTTCACATGTTCGCGAACAGCCCCTTGCAATCCTAAAACACCAATTTTAACCATTACCAACCACGCTCTTGCATACGATTTTCAGGAGCTAGTGAAGAGATTTCAATTCCTTTCATCGCAATTCCAAGATCTTTAGATAGTTCAGCAATTAATTTGTAATCTTTGTAGTGTGTTGTTGCTTCCACAATAGCACGAGCAAATTTTTCAGGGTTTTCAGATTTAAAAATACCGGATCCTACAAAGACACCGTCAGCACCTAATTCCATCATTAAAGCAGCATCAGCAGGAGTTGCTACCCCACCAGCCGCAAAGTTTACAACTGGTAAACGGCCTTCTTTTTGGATTTCAAGTAAAATTTCATATGGAGCACCTAAAAGTTTTGCTTCAGTCATTAATTCATCTGCGTTCATGTTTACAACTTTGCGTACTTGAGCATTTACTTTACGGATATGGCGAACTGCTTCTACAATATTCCCTGTTCCTGGTTCACCTTTCGTTCTTAACATAGCAGCTCCTTCACCAATACGACGAGCAGCTTCACCTAGGTCACGGCATCCGCATACAAATGGTACAGTGTAATCACTTTTTCTTAAATGGTATTCTTCGTCAGCCGGTGTTAATACTTCACTTTCGTCAATATAGTCAACACCCATTGCTTCTAGTACACGAGCTTCAACAATATGACCAATACGTGCTTTTGCCATTACTGGAATGGTCACTGCGTTCATCACTTCTTCAACGATGCGTGGGTCAGCCATTCTAGCTACCCCGCCAGCTGCACGAATATCAGCTGGAACTCGTTCTAATGCCATAACAGCTGTAGCACCTGCTGCTTCCGCAATTTTTGCTTGCTCAGCGTTAACTACGTCCATAATAACGCCGCCCTTTTGCATTTCGGCCATTCCCCGTTTTACACGATCTGTTCCTGTGTTCATTTATTTTCCCCCTTAATAATAAAAGCGATATGTATACTCGGGAATTCATGTATTCCTATTTTAAAAAATTTATAATTTTCCCTTAAAGCTAAATAAACAATAAAAAACACCTCCTGTCAAGACAAGGAGGTGTCAAAAATTAAAACCAACTTTTTACAGTCGAAACAATACTACTCCAAACGTCACCGAAAAATCCACCAATTCCTCTTAACGCAAGGATAAACCAGTTTGCTTTTTCTACTGATTGGGTTGTCACAACTTCAACCCTTGCTTTATTTGCTTCCTCTTTCGTTAAATACCCAAGACTTTCCCTTTCTTTTGCTTGAACAGCCAAATATCCTACTGTTTCGCCTTTCTTAATCGGAGCCACAATTTGTTTTTTATCATTCAGCAATTCAGTATTAGGTTGGAATTTAGGTGAATATTTTTCATGATCCGTAGATTTTACGACCATTTTAAACGGTTCTTTTGAATGAACTTTTACTTCTTTTTCTTTCCCCTTCACAACAGAAACTGTCTTATGACCTTTCACTTCATAATTTTTAGGGAAAATCTCTTTCAATTCAAATTGGTTAAATCCAAAGTCTAGTAATTTTTTCGTTTCGATAAATCTAGAATTATACGTCCCTTTTCCATTTTCATCTGTTGCATTCATAACGACAGAGATGAGGCGCATTCCTTTTTTCTTTGCTGTTCCTGTAAAACAAAAACCAGCAAAATCTGTTGTTCCTGTCTTTAACCCGTCCATGCCTTCATAAGCGAAGACAAGGGAAGGCAACATCCAGTTCCAATTGTCCATTTTTATTTGATCATCAGTACCCTCTCTAAATATCTTCTTAGGGGTACTCGTGATTTCCAATAATTCTGGGAAGGTCTGAATAAGCTCATACGCTAATTTAGCAGTTGATCTTGCAGACATCACATT
This sequence comes from Oikeobacillus pervagus, assembly GCF_030813365.1. Taxonomy (NCBI): domain Bacteria; kingdom Bacillati; phylum Bacillota; class Bacilli; order Caryophanales; family Bacillaceae; genus Oikeobacillus; species Oikeobacillus pervagus. The sequence continues at coordinate 4,600 of NZ_JAUSUC010000055.1, read as the reverse complement.
TTCATCTTCAGGACCTGAATTAGATGGATGCATTCCTTTTAAGTCTTTATTATTTAATCCAGATGAATTGACAAATTTATACCCTTTTAATCCGAGTTCCTTCGCTTTCTTATTCATTAATTTTACAAATTCAACTTCCGATCCTGCCACTTTTTCTGCTAAGGCAATAGTAGCGCCATTAGCTGAGTAGATGGTCATAGCTTCAAATAATTCCCGAACGGTGTATTTTTCACCTATTTTTAATGGGACATTAGATAGATTACGATCTTGCGAAACTTTATATACGTACTCACTCACTTCATACGTTTGATCCCATTTAATTTTTTTCTCTTTGATCGCTTCTAAAACGAGATATTCTGTCATCATTTTCGTCATACTTGCAACTCCGAGAACTTTATCCGGATTTTTTGCATATAACACTTTTCCTGTTTCTGCTTCAACAAGGATCGCAGCATCTGCATTAATCTTAAGCCCTTCATTTGCACTAGCTTGTGATGGTTGTAGAAAGCTGAAGATTAAAATGAAACTAAGCATTGAAATAAAGATTTTATGAAACTTCTTTTTCCCCACAGAAAACCCTCCATCTATTAAAATCCACTTCCGTTATTTTAACATAGATAATAGTCAAAAAATAGACGATGATATAACTACTTCTTTTTTCATGTTTAGTAGTTTTTTTAGTAATTGGAATGAAAAAAGAGTGAAAGGTTCATATGAATTTTTAGCTTTAAAGAACAAATGCGCAAGCGTCTTGATCATCAGCGTACGGATTTCTCAAGTTTTTTGACTGAGATAAAGGAGACACGGTGAGGTCCTTCACGAGCCGATGTTGACTTATCGTAGGGAGAAAACGGAGAAAAGAGCTGAAGGCTTGCCGTGGACAACATTTCTTAAACTATTTTATAATTTCCTAAATAATAAAAAAAGGAGCTATCTTAACAGTATAAGACAACTCCCCTTAAAATTAGGAAAGAGAATAGTTTGGTGCTTCTTTCGTAATTTGAATATCATGTGGGTGACTCTCTCTTAATCCTGCACCTGTCATACGGACAAATTGTGCATTCTCACGTAATTCTTTTAAATTAGCTGTTCCGCAGTAGCCCATTCCAGATCGCAAACCACCAACTAATTGGTAAATTGTATCATTGATTGGTCCTTTATATGGAACACGTCCTTCAATACCTTCTGGAACAAATTTTTTCGCATCTTCTTGGAAATAACGGTCTTTTGATCCTTTTTCCATAGAAGCAACGGATCCCATTCCGCGATACACTTTAAAGCGTCTTCCTTGATAAATTTCTGTTTCTCCAGGGCTTTCTGTCGTACCAGCAAGCATACTTCCAAGCATAACGGCATGTCCTCCACTTGCCAATGCCTTTACAACATCTCCGGAATATTTGATTCCACCGTCTGCTATAATAGCTTTCCCATGCTTACGTGCTTCAGTAGCACAATCATAAATAGCTGTAATTTGTGGGACACCTACACCTGCTACAACACGTGTAGTACAAATTGATCCTGGTCCGATTCCGACTTTGACAATGTCAGCTCCAGCTTCAAAGAGTTCTCTTGTTGCATCTGCTGTCGCAACATTACCGGCAATGATATTTAACTTCGGATATGCTTGACGGATTTCTCTAACGACGTCCTGAACTCCTTTAGAATGTCCGTGTGCAGTGTCAATGACAATCACATCAACTTGAGCCTTCACTAACATTTCTACTCGTTTCATTGTATCTTTTGTAACACCAACTGCTGCTCCAGCTAATAACCGTCCTTGATGATCCTTAGCAGAGTTTGGAAATTCAATTACTTTTTCGATATCTTTTATCGTAATAAGCCCTTTTAATACACCATTGTCATCAACAAGTGGGAGCTTTTCAATTTTATACTTTTGAAGGATTTGTTCAGCCTCCTGTAATGTCGTACCAACAGGCGCTGTTACTAAATTTTCCTTAGTCATCACATCATAAATTTTAATTGAATAGTCCTGAATAAAACGCAAATCCCGATTTGTTAAAATCCCTACTAATTTTTGCTCTTCTAAATTATTCACGATTGGGACACCGGATATCCGATATTTTCCCATTAAATGTTCAGCATCAAATACTTGATGTTCAGGTGTTAAAAAGAAAGGATCCGTAATAACACCACTTTCTGAACGCTTTACTTTATCAACTTGCTCAGCTTGCGCTTCAATACTCATGTTTTTATGGATTATACCTAATCCACCTTGTCTTGCCATCGCAATAGCCATGTCCGCTTCAGTAACGGTATCCATCCCCGCACTAATGATTGGAAGATTCAATTTAAGGGTTTCTGTCAAAGCTACTTGCAAATTTACGTCTCTAGGTAATACATCAGATTTTGCAGGGACAAGCAATACATCATCAAACGTTAATCCTTCTTTAACAAACTTAGTTTCCCACATTTTTCATTGCCTCCTGGTCAAAATATTATTAGTAGGTTATCAATTGGTTAAAATACTGTCAAGATATACTTGATATATCAGATTGTTCTAAATATTCGGAGGTTCCATATGAAAGACTCAAAAGAAGCTTTATATAGTATTTTAAATCAGTTTAAGTCTGCTTCAACGGCACAAAAATATTTATTAAAACAATATAATAAACTGGAAAATGATAACAATACCTCTCTTAGTTATGATAATTGTTACCGGTTTATCTATTTTCTCGATCACGGAGAACTTTATCTTCGGCAGGCAAAGAAAGTCCCTATCGAAATAAAGCCCATATTAGCGTTTTATGGGGCCACACACTTAATTAAAGCCTGTTTAATAACGGTTGACCCACTATATCCTGAAACCACTACAGTGCTCGCTCACGGACTATCAGCACGGAAAAGGAAAAAGCAAAATTTTCGATTTATTCATGATGAAGTAAAGATCCAAAAAAATGGCCTGTTCTCACATTCTATCGATAAAATGTTTGGAATCACACAATTAGAAGGGGAAAAATTGACAATGAAACAGTTATTAAGCCAAATCCCCGAACTTTCTGATACCTTTCATTTTCATTATCATTATCATACCCATTTTTCTTTACAATGGAAAGACTCAACTTTATTACTATTAAACAAAAAAATCTTGGATCATTATCATGTTGGTGTAGAAAGATTTATTCAATATTTAAGGAGCATATCAAATATCTTAATTAAGGACTATAACGATTCCTATTTTTTAGTTGAACTGCAAAACGAAAATGCTGATACGGCGTTTCTCCGTTATAATGCCGAAGAGAAAGTCTTCGGTATTCCCTTAAAAAAGGAGGATCTTTCTCCATTACCTGAACTAATGATTCATTATTGTATATTATATAATTTAAGTATGATCGCCCGATATGAAACTGAATGGTGGGGAGAACTGCTGAAAACTTTCCCTAACGAAGACCTCCCATTTATTCAAAAATTTCTATCTGTAACTTTAGAGAAAATCCCCTTTTTAATCACACAATTTCTTATAGAAAAAGAAGAGGAATAACAAGGTTTAGATAGGTTATTCCCCTCTTCTTCAAAATGAGTAATAAACGGAGGAATCACCTTATTACGATAATAACTTCTGAATGTCTCCCTCAATTTTCATTGGTCGTGTATTAGGAGCATATCTTTTTACCACTTTTCCTTTCCTGTCTATTAAAAATTTAGTGAAGTTCCATTTAATTATAGAATGGAACAGACCCCTCTTTTCATGTGTCAAATACTGAAATAACGGGTGAATATTCTTCCCCTTCACTTCCACCTTGGCAAACATGGGAAAGTCTACATGATAATTTATTTGACAAAATTCAACGATCTCCTCGTTTGTATTAAACTCTTGATTTAAAAATTGATCACAAGGAAAACCTAATACAACAAATCCGCTATCTTTATATTTGTCATATAAATCTTGTAACTCTCTAAACTGCGGAGTAAAACCACATTTACTAGCGGTATTAACAATGAGCATGACATGATCGCTGTATTCACTTAGACAAACCATTTCTCCATTTAAATCAACAACCTGAAATTTATAAATTGTATCCATTTTCCACACACCTTTAAATTCACTACAAAACCACCCACCATTAATAATATATCAACAAGAAACATTTGGAGAGTATCTTATTTGTTCTAAATAACAATTCCTATTTTATGGATATTATGGGATTCCCCTGGATGGTGCCTGGCACCTGGTAGATTATGGTTAAAAGGAGAATTTGCATATTTCCCAGAATCATTTGCGTATTTCCTGGGAACTTTTGCGCTACTTCTCACTGGATTTGCACTGTTTTTTAGATTATTGATTATTTCCTGGAATATATGCGTATTTCCCGGAATCTTTTGCACTTTTGGAGATCCGCTTGGAGTCATGATTTTACAAATCCCACGCTTTTTTGCCTTTTGAATATTTCCAAATAGTACTTGCCTTCCCCTGTTCTAATTCGACTAAATTTCGTCTAGTTTAGGAATCTAAACTGGAACTTTCTGGATGGTGCCTGGCACCTGGCAAAAAAAAGAGAATAGCTATATCTCGCTATTCTCTCGTTTGCTTGGCAACGTCCTACTCTTGCAGGGGGACAGCCCCCAACTACCATCGGCGCTG
>NZ_JAUSUC010000054.1 GCF_030813365.1 Oikeobacillus pervagus | reverse complement strand
CGCTGTTATTTTAATTTACAATTTTGAGTACGAGAACCTAGTTAATTCTTTTGAGGATTTTGATTATATTACTTCTACTAGTTACTTACAATAGTAATCTCTAGATTGAAACTTGAATAAACCGTTGAATAGTGAAGAGCGTTAATCTTATATTAATTTGAAACCTTGATGGGCTATATGCCTCTCAAGGTTTTTATAATTTTATGTTGAAATTAAAAGCTTATAGTAAAAAGAAAAGCGCACGGGATTGGTTACAATGACTTTATAAGTATTGCAACTACACTTACTACTCGATGTATACTTTATACAAGAAAATGAAAAAGCTCGTGGTGTTAAAGTTTAAATATACATTAGCACATATACGAATGGAAAATAAAGTACATGTGAAGTGGATAGAAAAAATAATAGGGTGTTTGAAAATACATACTTCATGATGGTTGTACCATCATGGAGTACTGTGTGCAATGATAGAATAGAAAACGAAGTACGAGCTTAGGTGAGATGACATTTTACTTGGTGGCGAATATAAACACATGGATTGTATATTAAATTAACGAACTCGTATAAACTCGTAAGTTTTAACGTAGTAGTTATCATGACATGTAAAGGGTGTCATACTGTTACTACAAAACTTATAAATTTCCGCTACTTAAAAACATATGAACTTAAAGCACTTGATTGTCAATTAAAGGAAACAAGTGCTTTTTTGCGTTTTAGCGTAGAAATTTAAAAGAGCACTATAATTTTATAAGTGCATTAAGTGTTAAATTTTTATTGTTGTTTTATAGACTGTAGTGGCTATGTACAGTATACGACGATAGTAGAGGAAAAAATAAAGGGTTGTGTTATGTTTTGAAGTCATCGTAAAGTACGTTTTAACGGATGGACGTTATGCACATGTTATCCGCAAAAAACGGGTAGACGTTACAGGGATTGTAATTACTGTAACGGGAGAGGACTCAATATGGAAGAGAAAGTAGTGGGTTATGTACGAGTTTCAAAAGAAGGACAAGTACGTGAAGGGTACGGATAAAAGTAATCTAAAAGTCCAATTTACAGAAGAACAACTTGCCACTAAACCATCATATTCTCCTGCACCGGATAAATGGACAAAGAAAGGTGGTACAGTGAAAATTGATGAAGATAGTACTTGGGTATATACAAATAAGAAGGGGAAGACTGTAAGGTATCCTAATGGTTATCCAGACTTCACTGAATATGCACATCCAACTGTTAAGTCGGTAGAAATTGAAATTGCAAGTCCAACCAATTGTCCATTGGATAATAAAAACGCAAATAAAAAGGCGGGATTGAACAAAGATTCTGACCCACCAGTTGCTTCTTTAAATGAAGCTCCTGAAGGTTATACTTGGCATCATCATCAAGATGGAAAAACAATGATTCTTGTTGATAAAAAGGTTCATAGAGAATTTACTCATGCAGGTGGAGTAAGTATCGTTAATGGAAATTAGTTAGGAGGATATATATGGCGAAAATTTATGGTTCACATGATAATCTTTCGTTAGAACAAATAGAAATATTTGAAAATGAAAGTAACATTAAACTAACTGAAAAATATGTTAATTTTTTATTAAAATGGAATGGGGGAAAAGTGATACCTAATTTATTTATGATATCTAATGAGCAAGGACCAAGTGTTTTGAATGTTTTTTATGGTATTGGCGATATGTATGATAATTTGACAGATTTTATTGAGATAATGGATGAGAGGTTACCAGTAGGATTTATTCCAATAGGAGATGGCCCTTCAGGAAATGTTATATGTTTAGGGACAAAGGAACCTTATTACGACAAGATTTATTTTTGGGATCATGAACAAGAACCGGAAGACCCTGATGATCTGAGTAACATGTATTTTTTAGCAAACAGTATTGATGAATTCTTAGATAATTTATATGGGTACACTGAAGAATAAAAAGAAGTATTAACAATGAAGAACATTATACAGCTAATTATAAAGCACTTGATTATTTAATAAGCAACAAGTGCTTTTTGGTGAGAAATATTATTCTTTTAGATAAACAAAAAAATGCTTATCATAACTCATGAAGGTAGTACCATCATGGAGTATTGATTTATATATTTGGATTTTGTGAGAAGTACGATAAACAGTCGAGATGACATTTTAAGTGGCAGGAAGACTTATGATACTGCAAAACCCACAAACTAAAGACAATGACAAAGCTCGTAATGCTAAAGGTGGTAACGATACCGATACATAAAGATAGTCAATAAGGATAATTTATATGAAGGTATTTTACCTAATGGTATGAAAATCCAAATGAGGTTAGACCCTGAAGGAAAAATTAAAACGGCTTACCCAATATATTAAGGAAGTGTACAAATATGAAATATGAAATCAAGTTTAGGGAAAACGAAAGAGGTATTGAGGTGGAGGTTCCAGATGCTATTTCCGCAGTAGCAATACTTCTAATGGGCGATGTTCAAAGCAATAGTCAACCATGGTTAAAATTAATAAACAAAGTTATAAGAGGCGAGTCAAATTATGAGGAATGTACAGGTAATAATTGTACATTGGAGATTAATCAAGATACAACGAAAATTCTTGATAACTATAGTGAGGAAGAAGATGAATGTGTAATTGAAACAAATGAGTTAAAGAAAATAATAGAATTGTGGGCAGAAAAGATAAATAGTACTGTTGAGTGAATGATAAAAACCTTGAATGGCATTATGTTATTAAGGTTTCTTTTTTACGTGATGGTACGCTATTCAAAAAAGGGAGCGATTCCAAAATAAAAGGTATTTATTGAGTTTTCCAATTTTAGTTAGATAAAAATTATCTTTTAAATTTCTTTACTCTCCTTTTTGCTTGCAAAAACTGCTACGATAAAAAAAACAAACGCATTTATTACTAAAAGCGTACCAAAGATGAACCCTGCTGCTCCACCAGCAATTCCATCCCCTACTTTTTTACCAATAACATTCATTGTAATGAAAAAAACAAATGGTGAGCAAAAAATGAAAATCAGCCCAGCCATTCTCCATATTAACCAAGTTTTCTTTGCCATAAAGAACACTAATATATTAAGGGCAACAAGAATTAAAATAAATATAACTAAAGAATTCAAACTAATTCCTCTCCTTAAATTCACTAAACTTGGACCTACGTCAATATTTCGGACACAAAATAGTTAATATTTTTTGAAGCCTAAATTAAATTTTCGGAGTATTTATGGAAGTCCCTTGCATGTGATAAGCTTCTGTTTTCCCTATATACTCGCGCACCAGCATCTGCAAGGTAACAATCATAATAAGTCCGATTTGTCTTCATTTGACATGTTCTACCACGTTTTAATTCCCGTGAAATTGCGGACTGGCTTACCTGTAGCTTTTCTGCCATTTGTGCTTGTGTTAGATGTCCATTTTTCGCCATTTCCTCTAGTCCGCCTCTTTGAATATCACTTAAATGTTTAAAGGTTCTCTTGGTTGTGAAATGATTGTTCATGGTCTTGTAGATACTCCTGACTTACTTGTTTAGTCACTTTTAAGTATATCGTATCTACAGGCCTTTTTTTATTTTTTCTATTATGCATTTCATTTTACAACAAACCGAAACCTTCTTCCTTAAACTTCTATGAAATCAAAGGTTTTCATACATTCATATTAATCAATCATGAATAATATTCAACCGGCATAAAATAGTATTTCATACGATTTACAGAAGTAATTGTCACTCATTCAGAAGCTATTCTAAACGATTTATTTGTTAACACCTTTATTACATCATGTGCATATAGTCATGAAGGTGTCTTAGTTATTTTAGGAAACGACCTCTATCATTGGATGAAGAAGTTTTTGTCGAAACTTGTGAAATCATATTCCTTGAAAAATGTAAGCGCTTTCCCTATAATGAAGTTGGGATGGATGGCATGTGTGGTCATCAAAGTATTTGGCGTAGGTGGGGCCGATACATGGATAGTTTAAAGAGTAGGCTGTTTTCGGAAAACTTTGTTACTATTAGAACAAAGGATGTATTTTCGACTCTTTGTTGCTAATCGAGGTGAGAAGTTCGATGTGGGATTAGAGGCAATTGGTGATTTACCGATTGCTGCTATTACAACATTTTTTCTACCTCAAAAACAACGAAAAGAGCCAAGATGTAAAAAGGTATACCTGACTGCAACAAGATGATAGAGGAAATGGATCCATATACGGATAAAATTTTATGAATAGTTTCATGTACTAATAAAGGAGCAATAAACTTTTTAATTTATAGTTTATTGCTTTTTGTCATGGCTTTGACAAGCTGAAGGGTTGCCCACTTTCTTATTGATGCTAAATAGTGTATAGTATTTAGCATATTGATATCATTTTGCTATCAATTATAATGAAACTTCATTCAGTTCCCCTATTGAATGTTAGTTGAACTTGCTACGCTCGGAGCGCCAAGTTCTATAGCTTCGCCTAGCTAGGACAATATTGAAGGAGGGCAGGGTAGTGGAATTAAGACAGATTAAATATTTTATAGAAGTCGCAAAGCAGGAACATATGACAGAGGCTTCTATTCAGTTACATGTTGCCCAATCCGCTGTGAGTAGACAAATTTCTAAATTAGAAGATGAACTTGGAGTCGAGTTATTTATGCGGGAGGGCCGCAATGTAAAATTGACTGAAGTCGGAAAGGTCTTTTTAGAACGAGTGGAAATTGCGATGGTGGAATTAGAAAAAGCGGTATCAGCTGTTGAAGAATATTTAAATCCCGAAAAAGGTTCCATTCGGATCGGATTCCCGAATTCTTTGGCCACACGAACATTGCCGATGGTGATTTCCGCTTTTCGTGAACAGTATCCTGATATTGGATTTAATTTCTGGCAAGGTTCTAATAAAGAATTACGAGAATTAATTGAAAAGGGGGAAATTGACTTGTCCTTTGTTTCCCCAGTCCCCCCAACAAGTGAAGAGATTCACAGTCATATTTTTTTCAATGAAAATATGCGAGTGTTAATCCCCGAACAACATGCTTTAGCCAAAAGAGAGTATATCAAGTTGAGAGAGTTAAAAGATGATGCATTTGTTTTATTTCGATCTGGTTTTGATATGAGAAATCTTGTGATGGATGCGTGCTATCAAGTTGGATTTTCACCGAATGTCGCCTTCGAAAGTGAAGAAATATACACAATAAAAGGGTTAGTTGAGGCCGGCCTCGGGATTAGCCTATTACCAGAAACAACCTTGACAGACCATACACCTCCTGGGACAGTCAGTATCCCAATAAGTGAGCCCAATATATTTAGAACAGTGGGAGCAATCAAAACAAAAGAAAGAGAATTGCCCCCGTCAGAGAAGTTATTTTACGAGTTTATCATTGAATATTACGATCGTCTAAATCGTTTTAGTTTTTAGAGGGCTGTTACAAAAAAGATAACGGCCCTATTGTTATGTTTGGGTTTAAGGAGGCTAGGGACTTAAATTTTTATCATGCTCATTTCCTGAAATCGATATGCATATTTCCCGAAGAAAAATGCGCTCCTTTTTACAATATTTGCACTAGAAAAGAGGGGAAATGTGTATTTCCTAAGATATATGGATATTTCCCGCGAAGATATGCGCCATACTTTGGAATATCCACATACCGATGCAGGTCCAATTACAGAAAAAACGATCTATGTATTTCCTGCGAATATTTGCGCAACCTCGATAAAAAACAAGCGCATATTTCCCGAAGAAAAATGCGCATAGCCCGAATATTGAATTAAAACGCCCAGTCACCATTTCGGAAAACGGGTTCTATTTTTCCATCTCTTGTAATGCCATCGATGTTCATTTCTGCAGATCCAATCATAAAATCAACATGTGTGATACTTGTATTTAGTCCGTTTTTCTCTAATTCTTCTTGAGTCATCTTTTTTCCACCTTCAATACAAAATGCATAAGCACTACCGATTGCTAGATGATTTGAGGCATTTTCATCGAATAATGTGTTATAAAAAAGTACATTTGATTGAGAAATCGGTGAGTTATGTGGAACAAGAGCGATCTCTCCTAAATAATGGGAGCCTTCATCTGTTTCTACTAATTTCTTTAATACTTCTTCTCCTTTTTTTGCTTTGACGTCCACAATTCTTCCTTTTTCAAATGTAACGGTGAATTCGTCAATAATATTTCCTCCATAGCTTAAAGGTTTGGTGCTAGATACATACCCGTTTACTCCTGTTTTGAGTGGGACGGAAAAGACTTCTTCTGTCGGCATATTGGCCATGAATTCATCGCCTTTTTCATTGATGCTTCCTGCACCAATCCAGACATGTTTTTCAGGAAGCTCGATCGTTAAATCTGTCCCAGGGGCGATATAGTGAAGTTTTGTATAGTGTTTTTCATTTAAATAGTTTGCTTTTTCATGTAGTGTTTCATCATGTTTTTCCCATGCGGCAATTGGATCATCTTGATCAACACGTACGGCTTTGAAGATCGCTTCCCAAAGTTTTTCGACTTGTTTGTCTTGCGGTTCATTCGGGAACACTTTTTCTGCCCAACTCTGTGAAGGGACTGCGATGACTGTCCAGCTGATTTTATCAGATTGCACATATTGACGATACTTTGACAGCGCAGTTCCAGCAACTTTTTGGAAACTAGCAATTCGTTCAGGATTTACCCCTTTTAATAAATCAGGACTAGAGGAGATGATCGACATGAACGCGGCACCTTGTTCGGCAAGCTTTTCTTTTGCTTTCGCTTTCCACTCTGGGAACTCTTGAAAGGCTTCATCGGGCGCTAAAGTATATTTCAATCTAGAGATGGTATCGTCAGACCAATCTACTTCTACATGTTTTGCTCCAGTTTCATAAGCTTTTTTTACGACTAAACGCACAAATTCCGCCGCATCCAATGTGGCGTTAATGACGAGTGTTTGGCCTTTTTGAATATTCACACCGACTTTTACAGCTAAATCTGCATATTTTTCAAGATTTTCTTGGAAATTTACCATGGAAATTCTCCTTTTTTTCAGAATGTACTATATATTGTGAATGATGAAATTTGACAATGCAAGTAATTAAGACGATTTCACAATAATGGAGATCAGCAATCGAAGCACCTTTTATGTATACTCACGGTTTAAATTCTTTGTTTTCTAGAACCAGTACTTTTTCATTTGTCTCTTCCGCCATTTTTCGAGTATATTTAACAAGCTGAAAAATGGTGTCACAGCATTTTTTAGCTCCTGTAATTAAAAGGGGGACACCAATGGTATCCATTTTGAGTCCTCTTGAAAAGAATCCTCCCATAGTCATTGTGAATGGAACTGTAGGGGAGGTATTGGAAAAGATGATTTTCTCATTGATTTGAGATCGTGCTTGAAAAAGCAAGCTGAGATTTTTTAATGCAGGAATTACAAGCTTTGAGGATCTACGGCCGATGGTATAAACAGGATTTCCTTCATCATCGATTCCGTGAAAAATAAGTTTGCATTTATCGGATTGATCTAATTTATTAAAATAATCAACATTCAAAATTTCGTCTGTCGTTAGCCTACGGTTTGTCGGCAATTTTTTTAGGTGATAACTAGCAGCTAGGGAAGTAGTATGGGTTCCTCCGTAATCATTGTAAATGTAAATCATCGTCATCATCCTTAAGTATGTTTTCCTGTATTCTTTCCCAAAATGATTTAAATATGTAGACCATTATTCTTCCTCTATTTGGATGAGCAAAGATAAGACGGAGCCAACTGCTTGAATCCAACTTCCGTTAATTTCATATCTTTGGCTTTTTTCTTTAGCTGCCTCTCCATATTGAAGTTCGACAATACCTCCAAGTGCTTGCATGGAGTTTCCGATGGATTGCAATAAGTTTGCGATAATGTTGAGGGGTTGCCCTGATTCATCTTGCAGTTCATCACCGATAGAAGTAAGTCCACCTAGGGCTTGAAACCAATTCCCTGTTATGATCAATTTCTGTTGGGTTTCTTCTTCAAAATCGATTATCATCCCTGCAACAACAGTACTATTTCCAATCGCTTGAATTTCATTCCCAATCTTTTCGAGGGTTATTTCTCTTTCAACATCTGCAAGAAGGGCATTTCCAGCTCCTTGCAAAACATTTCCTACCAAACCTAAATCTTTTCGAAAATCTTCGCTTAAAATGGTGGATGGAGTGCTTCCTATAGCAGAGATTACTGTTCCAATCGCCTGTATCCAATTACCCATTAGTTCTTTTAATTGTTTGTCCATTTGATCAGCCCATCTTTAAATTTAGATATATACAATCCTATTCATTAGTACGTTCGGATGTTCATCGGACTTGTTATTTATGGTTTCTTTTACAAAAATCTCCACATAGACTGTTGATTCGTGTAAACTTTTAAATGATAAAAAGGGGGGAGCGTGGATGAGAAAAAAGAAATGGTTGGGGATCTTGATTGCCGTTATAATGCTTTTTGGATGTGGGGCAATCTTTGTTTATGTGAGCTTTAATGGTACTTCATGGGGAAAGAAGAAGTACGCCAGAATATTTGAAAAACATCTAAATGCGAAATATTCAGAGACGATTATCATAAAAGACACTTTCTATAATTTTAAATCAGGCCAATATGAAGCAAGGGCATACCCAAAAATAAATAAGGAATACGAATTCTCTATTTACCCAGTTTATGGTAAGCGAAACCGATATTATGATGATTACGTCCCAGTTCGTTGGCAAAAAGAAGCTGAAAAAGAAATTCAAAAAGACATCCAGGAAGTTTTTCCAAAAAGTGATTATTCCGTCTTTATAGATGTAGAAGAAAATATAAAAGGGGAAATCCCTCGGTATTCAGATATTCGACCACAAGGCGATTTGTTGATTTCTGTTCATAAGAAAGAATTGATAGATCAAGAGTATGAGCGTGCCTATCTAATCGTAAAAAGATTGCAAGACCAAAAGATTTATAATTTAGATATTGACCTATTTTACGATGACATGAGCATTGAGGCGATTTTCACTCATATCGTGGTGCGAGCAAAAGATTTAACCAAAATTCAGTCACCATGTCATGTGCAATATTATTCTCTTCTTCGTCAAAAGGAGGAGATGGAACAGATGTTGAAAGAGGAAATTGAAAACATTCCTGAAATAGCCAAACTAAATCATACAACACCGGAACAGATCGAAAAGGATTTCGCAGAAAATTTTCGACAACAGGAAAAAGTGATCAAAGAGTTTGAAAAGGCGTTACAAAGAGCCTGTTATTTTACTAATCTTGAAAATGGAGAGTGATGAAAATTGGAAATGCAGACGATTAATAATCGCCAATTTACGAATCAATTACCTAAATGGGCAATTGGTCTCATGGTTATTCTCATAATCCTATTTGGCGTTATCAGTTTAGGCATCTTTCTATGGTCCATATGGGAATGGAGTCATACCGGATTTACATTCCTAGTATTGTTTTTCATGGCAGGATTATTTCTCTGGTTAAGTCACCTTTCTTATAAAAATTTAAGGTTATACCTTGACTATATTTTTAAAATTGATTTAGGTGACCAAGGATATTATTACTATATGAAAGATAAAAAAAAGAATGAGGAAGTCGAGATATTTTTACCATATGAAAGAATGGAATATGTGCTTATAGGTCAAGATTACCGTTTTGAGCCTAAATATTCGATTGGTTATGAGCGCACAAAAGTGACCTTTATGGCGATTAAGACGGCGAAGGTCTTGATGTATGGTGAAAGTTCAGAAGGAAAAAGTGAAGTATTAAGCTTTACACTTAGTTCTAGTCATACAGTTGATGATTGGATTGGAGTATTCCTACATCATCATGTCCCCGTATACCATACAGATTATGCTTTAACAGCAACGGCAAACACTCCAGAAGCAATTCAACAGGTGCCAAAACAATTATATGAAGGTTCGCTTCCTTTTGTTCCAGGTACGACGACAGAGAAGGTTGATCATTTTCATATGACAGAAAAGCAAACAGAATTATTGCAGAAGAATAAAAAGATCAGAAAGAGAAAAGCAAGATTTTTCAAACTTCTTCTAGTACTCTTTCAAATCGTGCTAATCTCCCTCTGGTTTCCACATTGGGAAATACAGGACGGGATGTTCCAAGATAATTCACGTGAAAGTCTAGTGGGAATCGCAACTATATTTACACTCTTTTTCATTTATGCTTATGTGGGGGTGGAGAAATGGTATGATCCACTCAAAGATATGGCTATTATAGATGCAGGTATGGTCATTGCGACCGTTTTTTCACAGGCAAACCACCCTGATTTTCCAGCTGCTGTGATGGCGTATGGCTTGACGATTAACATACTTACCCTGTCATTATTCTACTTGGGGAGACTAATCGATTGGATAAAGAAATTTTTAAAAATGATGCCTTAGAACGAGAAAGTGTTCTGAGGCATCCTTTAAGATTATTTCCACAGCTAGCTACAGCGCCTATCGTCTACCGAATTTCTCCGTTTTCTCCCTCCGATAAGTCACCATCGGCTCGAAAAGGGCCTCGCTGTGTTCCCTTTCCCGCAGTCTAAACTTGCGAAATCCGTACGCCGATGAACAAGGCACTTGCACTTTTGTACTCTTAAATCATTGTTTAACGCAAGTTATCTATCAGACAGTTTAATCTTATAAAATACTAAAAATTATAACATATGGAGTAAAATGGAGTGGATTGACATTAGATTTATTCGTTATAAAGAATTTTTTAAAAATTAATGATTTTTTCCTATATTTTTTAGAAAGGATATTACTATGGATAAGTGAAAATAGACCTTTAGCCATTCAAAAAAGAACGGAAATGCTTGCTTTTATATTAAAATCGTCTTTTTAGATAAGAAATTCATTAGTTATAAAGAACCATTCACCATGACAATAGTTTTATATTTCACTATAATGTAATGTTTTTTAGAAATTTGTCGTTTTAGTTACTTCGTTGTAATATTTTTAATGGCAGGTATGTAACGCAGATTTTAGTTAAAATTACATATGTTTTTTTAACTAATCTATAAGGAGAAAAAAGAACACGGGGAGCAGAACAGATTAGAAATGGACTAAGATTCCTACAATTATTTAGAAAAGAGGGGGATAAAAAGTAATGGAAATCATGTATGAAACCCGTCAAGAGAAATCGGCGAGGATCAGAAAGGAGAAAGAGCAGAGACGCAATTCTAAGTTAATAGGAGCAACACTTGCTTTATCATTAACAGCTACAACCTTTTTAGGGCAGCCAAAAGGAGCAAAGGCATGTGATTGTGCCCAAGAATATATCGTGAAAGCAGGTGATTCCCTTTATTCCTTGGCAAAACAATATGAAGTGACGGTACAACAATTAAAGGAGAAAAACGGATTAACATCTGATTCACTAGTTGTTGGGCAAAAAATCACAGTTCCATACAAAGGGGAAAATGGTCAGCTCGTTCATAAGCAAATTGGAAAAGGTCAAGAAGTAATAGAAAAGCAAAGTGTCACAGCAAAAGAGCAAAATATCAAAGTATCGAATCCAAATGTAACAGGAGAAAAGCCGAAACAATCGGGAGTTTATATCGTACAATCAGGGGATAATCTTTGGAATCTTTCAAAAAAATTTGGTGTATCTGTAGAAAAAATTTTAACAGATAATCGGTTGACAACTGCTAATCTTATGCCAGGTCAAAGGCTCATTATTCAAAGGGATCATGATATAAATAAACAAATTCATTTAGAAAAAACGAAAGTCGTTGCACCGGCCAAAAATACTGAATCGAGTACTCATATTGTTCAATCAGGGGATAGCCTTTGGAAAATCGCACAAAAATATGGTGTGACAATCGAAAGTCTTATGAGCTTAAATCAATTACAAACAGACAAGCTCCAAATAGGACAAAAGATTATAGTTAATTCAAAAATAGAAAAAAGAGAGCCGAGCGATAAACCCGGCGACAAAATAAGCGAAAAGCCAATGATGGCTTCTACTATTATTTATATCGTCAAAAATGGCGATTCTTTATGGAAAATTTCAAAAAAATATCATACTTCTATAGAAAAAATAAAGCAAGACAATCATCTAACATCGGATTTTCTATCTGTTGGTCAAAAGTTAACGATTCAATTGGACGATTCAACGAAAAATACAGACGATAAGCCAGTAGCTATTTATACCGTTAAGGCAGGCGATACTTTGAAATCCTTAGCCTATCGTTTTAATGTAGACTTAGACCTACTGATGGAAATCAATCATTTAAATCGTCCAATGGTGATCATCGGTCAAAAATTACTCATCCCCGCCAAACATACCGTCCAACAATCTGGGAAAATGATTGGTGCTGTCGACTCAACTTCAATTGAAATTGACTTTAATGGAAATCCACTCGTACTCGAGGTCTCCTATGGTGATTCCCAATCCTATCAAAAGTGGAAAAATAAACAAGTATTTGTCACCTATACAAAGGGAATCAACTCAAAACGTCCTGCACTCGTTAACATGGAAATAAATTAAAATTAATCATACGAAGAAAGACCATATGGTTTAGTAATTTCAATGAAACAAGACTAGCTGATTTGACTAGTCTTGTTTTGAATGTTTGTAAAGGAAATATCCAAATTTTGAAAGTAAATGAAATATACAAATAAGTAATAAGGTTTTAGATACTACATATCCATCAATTGCTAAATCATACCCTTTTGGTATTAGGAACTCACTATTAAAAAAGAGAAATATTGATAATAAAATAGGTATTATCATACATAAAATACCTATTATGAGTGTAGATTGTGCATTCATAGTTTAAGAAATCTCCTTCATTTTCTCGAATTGTATTTATATTCTCAATATTGCTTTAATTATACCACATGTCACTTTTTTAATTATAAATCTATTTTTTTATTTTTCTAAAAATATAGATTGTAGTTTTGCTTAATTCAATGAATTTTTCTAACGTCTTTATATCTCCATCAGTAAACAGCTATGACTTTTTTGAATGATCATATAAATGTATTTTGAAAGAGAGAATCTTTGATTTCTAACTTTTCCATAACTTCTATTGCTTTATAAATAAGGGTCATGACGATACACATATGAGATAACCCTTTTTCATTTGTATTCATTATTTGAATATAGTATATGCTATTATTAAGGTATAGACGTATCCAATGAGAGGGGGAAAATATCATGTATAAAATAAAACGAATATATGAAAAGGTGTCAGAAGACGATGGGAAGCGAGTCTTAATTGACCGAATTTGGCCAAGGGGAATTTCAAGAGAAAAAGCGCAATTAGACGAATGGTTGAAAGAAATCGCTCCGAGTACGGAGTTAAGAAAATGGTTCCGACATCAGCCGGAAAAATTCGAAGCATTTAAGGAAAAATATAGACAAGAACTACAATTAGCGGAGAAAAGGAAATTGCTCAACCAACTCATCCAGTGGGAAAAAGAAACGACAGTTACATTATTATATGCCGCAAAGGACGAGGAACATAATCAAGCAATCGTCTTAAAAAAACGATTAGAAGAGATGTCAGCTGACTGATCTGCTTCGGATGCCGTAAATATCCTCACTTATATTTTAAAGAAATCGCAAAAATATAAGTGAGGATATTCCCATGGGAAGTACAAAATCCCCTTGGGAAATGGTCCAATGCACCGTAAAGTTGCCCAAATTCACATCCGTAATTTCACATTAACCTCATAAATCCCTCCAATTCACTCCTTAAAAAAATTTCTCTGTACATCATCATTCACTCTCTAATTTCTTTTTGAAAAACTCGCGATAAGCTGCAGGGTTTTGGACAAGGTCCGCTAACGTATACCCATCCAAGACTTTCAAATACGCAAGAAGAGCTTTGTTCAAAGCATGTGTTAATCCACATACAGGTGAGATAACACATGGCCGAGGGCTATCAGGATTAAAACAATCCACAAGGAAAAAATCTTCTTCTGTTTGCCGAACAATTTTTCCTATATTGATCTCGGAAGGTGCATGTGCTAGACGAATTCCACCATTTCGGCCACGAATCGTTTCGATTACGCCCATTTTCCCCAATTCATAGGTTACCTTCATTAAATGATTTTTTGAAATACCATAAGCGATCGAAATCTCTTTAATATTCGAAAGACTGTGATCTTCTTTAGAGGCTAAATATATTAATACTCTTAATGAATAATCAGTATATGCAGTTAATCTCATTCTTCTCACCAATCAGGATATTTTATTTATAGTATACACTTTTTTAGGAAATACTTAAATTGTGAACATTTTATAAAAGATATATTTTAAATATTGCTTTTATAAAAGAATTAGTCTAAATTAAAGATGTATTTTAAATATTGCTTTTATAAAAGAATTAGTCTAAATTAAAGATGTATTTTAAAAACATGTTTAAGGGGATGAAGGTTTAAATGTTATCAGAAAAAACAATGGAAATCGTTAAGTCTACTGCACCCGTGTTAGAAGAAAGAGGAACTGAAATTACTACTTATTTCTATAAAAAAATGTTTGAAAATCATCCAGAACTATTAAATATTTTTAACCATGCGAACCAATCTCAAGGTCGTCAACAAACAGCACTTGCAAATGCTGTTTATGCTGCTGCTAAGCATATCGACAACTTGGATGCAATCGTTCCTGTTGTAATACAAGTTGCTCATAAACATAGAAGTTTAGGAATTAAACCAGAGCATTACCCAATTGTAGGTAAATACTTATTAATTGCAATTAAAGAAGTATTAGGTGAGGCTGCTACTGATGATATTATGAAAGCTTGGGAAGAAGCTTACGGTGTTATCGCAGATGCCTTTATTAATGTAGAGGCTGGAATGTATAAAGAAGCAGAAACACAAAAAGGTGGATGGTTGGATTTCAAACCATTTGTAGTGGCAAAAAAAGTGAAAGAAAGCGAAGTAATCACTTCTTTCTATTTAAAACCTGCAGATGGATCTCCAGTTCCAACATACCTAGCTGGACAATATATTACCGTAAAATTAAAAGCAGACGGGGATAAATATACATTAAACCGTCAATACAGCCTATCATGTGCACCAGGTCATGACTACTTCAGAATTTCAGTTAAAAGAGAATCTGAAAGAGAACCAGTCGGAAAAGTTTCAAATTATTTACATGACCATGTAAATGAAGGGGACAAAATCGAAGTAAGTGCACCAGCTGGAGATTTCGTATTAAATATGCAAGAAGAAGAACCAGTAGCATTAATTAGTGGTGGTGTTGGTGTAACACCAATGTTCAGTATGTTTGAAACTTTAGCAAATGCAGGAAGTAAACGCAAAGTAACGTTCATCAATGCTTCTAGAAATGAAAAAATTCAAGCGTTCAAATCTGCTGCAAAAGAACTTGAAACCAAACTTGAAAACGGTAAAGCTTATTTTGCCTACGATGAAAAACCGAGCGATAACTCACTTTGCGATCATATAGGTCATATTAATCGCGAATTCTTAGAAAAAGTAGTAGATTCCAACAGTGTTTGTTACGTATGTGGTCCAGTACCGTTCATGCAAAGCATCGTCAGAATCTTGAAAGAAATGGGAATCTCCGACAATAATATTCGTTACGAATTCTTCGGACCAGCAATGGCTCTTGAAGCATAATCTATTAATAGAGAAAATATAAACCGACCCCGAGAGGATGAGAATTCGACTTAGGGGAGGAAAAACCAAAAGGTCATTTCGTATACGAAATGACCTTTTGGTTTTGGTTGATGTGAGATGTGATGCTGATTGTGTTTTCACGTTTGATCACGGGCAAATGCAAAGTTCATGTGTTTACGGCCATGTTGTGCATCATTTCCCGATCGATTTGCTTATTTCCCATGAGGATATGCACCATTTCCCAAGTGAAATGCCTATTTCCCGAGCGGATATGCGCTACTTCTTTTGTTTTATGCACATTTCCCGTGATATATGAGTATTTCCCGCGATGATTTGCGCTGAGCTGTTGCAAATCACATTTAACTCAATATTCAGGGACTAGATGCAGGTCATCGAAGCGAGAAATCAATATCTGCATCATTTCCCGATCGATTTGCT
>NZ_JAUSUC010000053.1 GCF_030813365.1 Oikeobacillus pervagus | reverse complement strand
TTTGCGCCTGAACCTGTGGGATTTGAACATTTCCCGTGATTTATGCCCATTTCCCGTTCATATATGCGCTCCTTCAGCCAAGTGTCTCCCTTTCTTTCGTACGGAAGGAGTATGGGAGGCATTTGAACATTTCCCAGGCTCTTTTGACTATTTCCCAAGAGGATATGCACCGCTTCTCGGGGGATTTGCGCCTGAACCTGTGGGAATTGAACATTTCCCGTGATTTATGCCCATTTCCCGTTCATATATGCGCTCCTTCAGCCAAGTGTCTCCCTTTCTCTCGTACGGAAGGAGTGAGGGAGGCGTTTGAACATTTCCCCCGTATTTTTGACTATTTCCCAAGAGGATATGCACTCCTTCTCGAGGGATTTGCACTTGTTCTCAGGTTATTTGAACATTTCCCGGAATTTATGCCCATTTCCCGCGAATATATGCGCTTAAAGCCCCATGTACGACCATCATCTATGCGAGGGTGACACCCGTTTCCCTTTATTGCAAAGCCAGTTTAAATCGTTTCATTCCTTCTTCAACTGTGGAGCGAGGGCAGGCGACGTTCATTCGGACGAATCCTTCCCCGCCTTTTCCGTATTTGGTACCGGGTTCTAATGCAAGTTTGCCTTTTTGGAGCAGGCGCTCATTTAATTCTTGATCAGAATATCCGAGCTCTCGGCAGTTGATCCAAATTAGGTAGCCTCCTTGTGGATCGAACATTTGGATTGAAGGAAATTCTCTTTGTAGAAAGTCTTTTACATATTCGACATTGCCGCGAATATAATGGATACATTCATCTAACCAGGACTCTCCATATTTATAGGCGACTTCCATCGCGGTAATTCCCATCATATTTAAGGTGAAAAATCCTTGTCTTAATTGTCCATTTGATAGTTTTGTGCGAATCGTTTTATTCGGAACAATGATACTGGATGCTTGTAAACCAGCTAAATTAAATGTTTTCGTTGGAGCAATGAGTGTGATCACAAACTCTTCATAGTCTTTTTTCAAAGAAGCAATCGGAATATGCTTGTGTGGCGGTGCGATTAGATCACTATGAATCTCATCTGAGACAATGATGACTTCGTTTCGCTTGCATATTTCAGCGATTTGAATGAGTTCTTGTTCGCTCCAAACTCTTCCACCAGGATTATGAGGATTACAAAGGAAGAAGAGTTTCACGTTTTCAGTTTGGATCGTTTTTTCTAACTGGTCAAAATTGATTTCAAATTGGTCATCCCCAATTGTAAGTGGGCAATTGGCAATTTTGCGCCCATTATTTTTAATCATCGAGAAAAAAGGAGCATAGACGGGTGATTGTAGAAGAACGGCATCTCCTTTTTCTGTTAAGATCTCAACGGCGAGTGCTAATGAAGGGACAACTCCCGAGTTAAATAATAGCCAGGATGAATCAATTTTCCAGCCATGTCTTTTTTCCATCCACCCACAAATGGCCTCTGTTGTAGAAGCTGGAATGGTCGTATAGCCATAAACCCCGTGATCGACTACTTCTTTCAAAGCTTGAATAATCTCAGGCGCTGCAGCAAAATCCATATCGGCAACCCACATAGGAAGTGCGTCTTCTACTCCAAAGACCTTTTGAACTCCATCCCATTTGACAGAAGAACTCCCTTTTCGGTTAATTATTTGATCAAAATGATTCATTTATTCCCACTCCCTATCCCATTTTCATTTGAGAAAATTGAATTTTCCACCTTAGCGTTCTGTGTAAAAAAAGCATAAACCATTAGATGCTTTATGCGTATATACTCTATAATAAGGGAAAGAAACGATAATAGAAAATATTTAGGTGATGAAGATGGATAAAACAATTCAGTTAAATTTACGGTTAAAAGATTTACTTCAAAATTGGGATCCATTCCATATGGGAACGGATTTTTATGATACAGAAATTGCAGATTGTATTCAGGCAGTTCATCAATTTGATGATGCGAACTCTTTAGCTAAAAAGATTCAAAAGATCTATGAATTTTCATTTGAAGAAAAGATCGCTTTGGCCGAATGTTTGAACATTTCCTGGAAATTGCTTCAAATAAAAAATGATTCTTCTTGTGAGTTGAATTAACGAAGAAACTTTTGGATGAATTCCATCACTTCCTCTGGTTTTTCTTCTGGGATGAGATGACCTGTTTCTTTTAAAACAATGAATTCACTGTTCTGCAGGTCACTCGCCAATCTTTTCCCAACTTCAACGGGAACGACTCGGTCCTTTTCTCCCCAAATGAGAAGGCATGGGGTGGAAATCGTTCGCAAGATTTCTGATGATAGGTCTGCCTCACGATGTCGCAAAAATTTTACTAACCCGCGAAAGATGGCCTTGTTCGTAAAAGGCTCCGTATAACCTACAATCATTTCATCGTCAATCAGTTGGGGTTGATAGACGACTTGATGCAAGTTCCCTTCTACTCCTGTTTTTTCTAACCAGCGCTTAATTAAATGAGAGGAAAAGGGAAGAAAACTTGCGGCAATATATTTTTTCTTCGCTCTTTCTATGTAGGAAGAACAGCTTAATAAGACCGACCGTTCAATATAATTAGGGTTTTGTTTCATCATATGCAGCGCCAATTGTCCTCCCATTGAATGCCCAATGATGTGAATCGATTCGAATGACATCATTTGAAGAAACTGAATGATCGTTTTCGCAATATTTTCATAAGAATAGATGAACCTTTTAGGTCTTTGACTTTTTCCAAAAGGGGGCCAGTCGACTGTAATAACAGAATAATCTTCTTTTAATAACGGAATTAATTTACGAAAGCTAAAGGATGAGGATAAGAAACCGTGCAGGAGAAGAATAGTATCTTTAGCTTTTGGATTCTCATCATATTCATACCATAAACGCATCCCTTGAATTGGAACGGAATAGTTCTGTTTCAATCTTTTTCCTCCCATATTATTTTTTTGGATTCCTTGCAATTATTCTTTCATTCTTTATACTCTTCCATGATAATTTTGATATAATAAAATAGTTTTAATATTTAAAAAAAGGGGACTTTAATGATGAAGCTAACCGATAGAGAGATTGAAATTTTGGAGATTTTGGAAAAAGACGCTCTCCTCTCTTCTGATAGCATTGCAAAAATGATTGGGTTAAATAAAGATGAAACAGAAGAGATCATTAAAAAATTACAAGATGAAAAGATCATTGTTCATTATACAACTTTGATTGACTGGGCAAAAGTGGATAATTATCAAGGAGTTACGGCCATGATCGATGTGAAAGTCACACCGAAAAGGGGAGTTGGCTTTCGTGAAGTTGCCGAAAGAATCTATCGCTTTCAAGAAGTATCTTCCGTCTATTTAATGTCCGGAGCTTATGATCTCTCTGTAACTGTTGAAGGAAAATCGATGAACGAAATTGCTCAATTTGTATCGGAAAAGCTGTCAACATTGGATTCAGTTGTTTCGACAACAACTCATTTTCAGCTGAAAAAATACAAACATGATGGTAGCGTATATGATTCCGATCAAAATGATAATAGAATTGTGGTGTCCCCATGATGACAAAAACAAAAGAGTTTGTAGCAGAATCTGTCCAAAACATGCGCCCATCTGGTATCCGAAAATTCTTTGATTTAGCTGCGAATATGGAAGGGGTCGTGTCTCTAGGGGTTGGTGAGCCGGATTTCGTCACTTCATGGTCTGTCCGAGAAGCGGCTATTCTTTCACTCGAAAAAGGGTATACATCCTATACAGCCAATGCTGGTTTATTAGAATTACGAAATGAAATAGCTGATTATATGGAAAATCGCTTCCATGTGAAATATGATCCGAAAGAAGAAATCATTGTGACGGTAGGGGCGAGTCAGGCGATTGATATTGCGATGCGGGCAATCATCAACCCAGGAGATGAAATCATTGTAGTAGAGCCATGCTTTGTTTCCTATGTTCCATTAGTGGAGCTTGCAGGCGGAAAAGCCGTCACAATTGAAACAAAACCAGAACATGATTTCAAATTGCAACCTGACCAACTCAAACAAGCAATCACACCAAAAACAAAGGCATTGCTCATATGTTCTCCAAATAATCCGACGGGTACCCAATTGACGAAGGAAGATCTACAAGGTATTTGTGACATCGTCATCGAACATGACTTATTAGTAATTGCCGATGAAATCTATGCAGAATTAGCGTATGATATCCAACATACGTCCATTGCCAGTATCGAAGGGATGCAAGAAAGAACGATTTTGATCAATGGATTTTCAAAAGGATTTGCAATGACAGGGTGGCGACTTGGATTTTGCTGTGCGCCGAAAGAAATTAGTCATGCATGCTTAAAAATTCATCAATATGCGATGATGTGTGCCTCCACACCTGCTCAATACGCAGCGCTTGAAGCTCTTCAAAGTGGCATGGATGATGTTGTACAAATGACGAAAGATTATCGAAGAAGAAGAAATTATATTGTGTCTTCCTTAAATGAAATCGGGCTAGATTGTCATATCCCTGGAGGTGCTTTCTACGCATTTCCTTCCATTAAAAGCACAGGATTATCATCAGAGGAATTCGCAGAAAAATTATTAATGGAACAAAAGGTAGCTGTTGTGCCTGGGAATGTGTTCGGAAAAGGTGGAGAAGGACATA
The DNA here is from genome assembly GCF_030813365.1 of Oikeobacillus pervagus. Taxonomy (NCBI): domain Bacteria; kingdom Bacillati; phylum Bacillota; class Bacilli; order Caryophanales; family Bacillaceae; genus Oikeobacillus; species Oikeobacillus pervagus. The sequence continues at coordinate 11,462 of NZ_JAUSUC010000053.1, read as the reverse complement.
TTCGATGCTCCTATGCCTCTTCCATGGAACAACTACAAGAAGCGATCAAACGAATAAAAAATTTCATTGAAAAATAAAAATAGATCAATCCATCTGGAAATCCGTTTGCCAAACGGATGCCCAGATGGATTTTTACTTTAAAAAAACAACAGACACCGATTCCCGCCATCTTTTATCATGAAAATGCTATTTAGAACTGTTGATCTACGAAATCCGTACGCCGATGAACGAGGCGCTTGTGCATTTGATCATAAAAAAGAGGACGATTAAAAAATCGTCCACCATTCTAAAGGGGGAATACTAGAAAGCTTTGTAATTCTAGATTCCCCTATTTTTATCCTTTTTATACCTATTGCATTAAATAATTCCTAATGAGCGGAGAAAGATTAAAACAATGGCAATTGGTGCAATATACTTCACAGCCACATACCAGCATTGAAATAATGTCTTACTGATCGTCGAACCATTGCTTACTTCATTGAATACATCTAGTTTTTTCATTCGAAATCCTACAAATAGAGAGATGAAAAAGGCACCTAATGGCATTCCAATATTACTTGTAATGAAATCAGCGAAGTCAAAAATCGATCTTCCTGCGATTTGAACATCTGATAAAACTCCAAATGACAACGCACTAGGAATCCCCGTTAGGAAAATCAATGCCCCGGTAATCCAGGCAAAGCGTTTTCTCTTTGTTGGGTCCCCCTTCGTAAATGCTGCTACAACAATTTCTAAAATCGAGAAAGCAGATGTTAAAGTAGCGAACAGTAACAAAATTAAGAAAACAAAGAAAAATACTCCACCAAAGGCCATTTCATTAAACACAGCTGGCAGTACGACAAATACAAGCCCTGGTCCAGCATCCGGCTCAAATCCAAAAGCAAAGACAGCCGGGAATATAACGAGTCCCGCAAGCAAGGAAATGAAAATATTTAACCCAGCTACAGATAAGGCAGACCTTGGCATATCTTCATTTTTCCCTAGATAGGACGCATAGGTTATCATAATAGAAACCCCTATACTAAGGGCGAAAAACGCTTGTCCAAGTGCAAGTAAAAAGGTATCCGCCGTTAACAAAGACCAATCAGGTTTTAATAAAAACGAAACCCCTTCCATCGCTCCATCCAATGTGATAGAACGAATGACTAGAATGATAAATAAAATAAATAAGGCAGGCATCATATACTTACTGACACGTTCGATCCCTTTTTGAATCCCGCCTTGTACGACCAAAATGGTCATAATCATAAAAATGAACTGGGTGATCAGAACTTCAGAAGGTTGGTTAATAACAGATTGGAATAATTCACTATATTGTTCTTGTGTTTTTCCAGACAATCCTCCTGTTACACTACGGGTTAAATAAGATAAAATCCATCCGCCGACCACACTATAAAAGGATAAAATGATAAAAGCGGATATGACCCCGACAATTCCGACCCAATACCATGGGGAATGTGGTGCTAATTTTCTGAAAGCGGAAACCGCATCTTTCTGAGTACTTCTCCCAATATAGAATTCGGCTATTAAAATGGGCGCTCCAATGACGATGGTGAAAAAAATGAAAAGTAGAAAAAACACTCCACCACCATTTGTTCCTGCCATATATGGGAACTTCCATATTGCTCCCAGGCCAATTGCCGAGCCAGCCGCAGCAAGGATAAATCCGATCTTAGATGACCATTGTTCTTTTTTTGACATTAAATAACTCCTCTTCCATTTCTAAGTTAGCGATAATTCTTAATAAATTCTTGTATTTTTTTTAAATTCAGAATTAACTAAGATAAAGTATAATATAACAATAATTTCTCAACCAATCAATGCGATATTTTTGCGGTTTAATACCCAGTATGATATAATTTATCAATGCTTATTAGGTGAAAAAGATATATAGGAGTTGTTTCCATGACGACAAAATATGAAGTTGGCAATGTCATTACAGGAAAGGTAACAGGTATACAACCGTACGGTGCGTTTATTGCCCTTGATGATGAGACACAAGGGTTAGTTCATATCTCTGAAATCACTCATGGATATGTAAAAGATATTCATGAATTTTTAAAAATTGGCGATGAAGTGAATGTTAAGGTGATGTCTATTGATGAAGGAGAAGGAAAAATCAGCCTCTCCATTCGTGCTTTAGAAGAACCGAAAATCCAAATGGTCCAAAAGCAAACAAGACGTCGTCAAGGAAGTGTAAAGCCTGAAATAGATTCAGACTCTGCATCTGGATTTAATACGTTAAAAGAAAAATTGGAAGAATGGATTGAACAGCAATCCAAAGCAAACGATACAATTAAAAGATAAATCGGACGGTTGTTCCATAAAAGCCTCCCTTAGAATGTTCTATTCTAGAGGAGGCTTTTAGTATATATAAGTAGGAAACTGACATCATCCTAACGAAGGAGAGTGCGGAAAAGTGAGGGAGTACAAAAAGTAGGAGAGTGAAAAAAACGGGATAGTGGGAAAATTGAGGAAGCGCAAATATTTGCGGGAAATAGTCATAAATCCCGGGAAATGTTCAAATAACCCGGGAACAAGTGCAAATCCCCGGAGAAGTAGTGCAAATCCGTGTGGGAAATAGTCAAAAGAGTCTGGGAAATGATCAAAAGCCAGTCCCCCACTCCATCCGCGAAAAAAGGGATCCCCGTGTCAGAAGGAGTGCAAATATCAGCGGGAAATAGTCATAAATCCCGGGAAATGTTCAAATAACCCGGGAACAAGCGCAAATCCCCCGAGAAGGAGCGCAAATCTGTGTGGGAAATAGTCAAAAGAGCCTGGGAAATGATCAAAAGCTCGCCCCCACTCTGTCCGCGAAAAAAGGGCTCCCAGTGTCAGAAGGAGTGCAAATATTCGCGGGAAATAGTCATAAATCCCGGGAAATGTTCAAATAACCCGGGAACAAGCGCAAATCCCACGAGAAGTAGTGCAAATCCGTGTGAGAAATAGTCAAAAGAGCGTGGGAAATACTCAAAATCCTGAAAACCATCTCGTGTAAAAGAGGGGGAGCCCTGCAAGAATCACACAGTATGAAGATTCAATTGATGATACGTGAAATTTATCTCTTGAAAAATGTGAAAGATTTCTTCACAATGATGAATGTAAGGGCTTTCATCCTAGAATGTTTTATCTTGTTTACTCGTGATTTTGGATACTTTTTGAACGATAAGCATATCGAAAACTAAAAGGAGGAAGATCGCATGATTCCTTACAAACATGAACCATTTACTGATTTTACAAATGAAAAAAACCACAAGGATTTCGTACAGGCATTGAAGACCGTTGAAAGATACTTAGGTCAAGAATATCCGCTGATTATAGGTGGAGAAAGGATCATGACAGAAGATAAAATTATATCCATAAATCCTGCGAAAAAAACTGAAGTCATCGGGAAAGTGGCCAAGGCCAATAAGAAATTGGCGGGAGAAGCCATGAATGCCGCTGGCCGTGCTTTTCAGTTTTGGAGAAAAGTAAAACCAGAATTTCGTGCGGGATTCCTATTTAAAGCAGCTGCCATCATTCGTCGTCGGAAACATGAGTTTTCTGCATTGTTAACGAAAGAGGCTGGGAAACCTTGGAAGGAAGCGGACGCAGATACAGCCGAGGCCATTGATTTCCTAGAATATTACGGTCGTCAAATGTTGAAGTTGAAAGATGGAGTACCTGTAGAAAGTCGCCCTGGAGAATTTAATCGTTACGGATATATTCCATTAGGTGTGGGAGTTGTCATTTCCCCTTGGAACTTCCCGTTTGCGATTATGGCAGGAACCACAGTAGCGGCATTAGTGACAGGGAATACGGTTGTGTTAAAGCCGGCTTCTACAACTCCAGTCATTGCAGCTAAGTTTGTAGAAGTTTTAGAAGAAGCTGGACTTCCTAAAGGTGTGCTGAATTATGTACCTGGGAGCGGTTCGGAAATAGGGGATTATCTAGTAGATCATCCGAAAACACGCTTTATCTCATTCACAGGATCCCGCGATGTCGGTTTACGGATTTTTGAACGGGCCGGTCAATTAAGCGAAGGGCAAATTTGGTTAAAACGAGTCATCGCTGAAATGGGTGGAAAAGATACGATTGTAGTCGACAAAGAAGCTGATTTGGAATTAGCTGCCCAATCGATTGTCGCCTCTGCGTTCGGTTTTTCCGGCCAAAAATGCTCAGCATGCTCACGTGCCGTCGTCGTGGAGGATGTATATGAGGAAGTTTTGAACCGTGTTGTGGAACTAACGGAAAAATTAACAATCGGAAATCCAAGCAGGCAAGATTATTTCATGGGACCGGTGATCGACCAAGCGGCCTATGATAAAATCATGTCCTATATTGAGATTGGAAAGGGTGAAGGAAAACTAATGATCGGCGGCGAAGGAGATGATTCAGAAGGGTATTTCATCCGCCCAACCGTATTCGCCGACCTCGATCCAAAAGCGCGCATTATGCAAGAAGAAATCTTTGGCCCAGTCGTTGGATTTACAAAAGCAAAAAATTTCGACCAGGCAATTGAGATTGCAAACAACACCGAATACGGATTGACCGGAGCTGTAATTACAACAAACCGGGAACATATAGAAAAAGCACGCGAAGATTTCCACGTAGGAAACCTTTATTTCAACCGTGGCTGCACAGGCGCCATCGTCGGCTACCAACCATTCGGCGGATTCAACCTATCCGGAACCGACTCCAAAGCCGGCGGGCCAGATTACCTACCCCTTCATATGCAAGGAAAGACTACCTCGGAAATGTTTTGATGTGGGAGCGAGGGCTAGTCTCAGGGGCGTGGGGACCTGCCCTGGGGGAATCTGCACGGCACGGATTAACGCAAAAATTCGTGGGAAATATGCAAAAATCCCGGGAAATGTCCAAATCTCCTGAGAAATAGCGCAAATCTTCCGAGAAACAGTGCAAATCCACGTGGGAAATAGTCAAAAGTGCGAGGGAAATGATCAAAAGCCCAAGGATCCACCTCGCCTGTGGAATAGAAGGACCCGCAAGGAATTAACGCAAAAATTCGTGGGAAATATGCAAAAATCCTGGGAAATGTTCAAATCACCCGAGAAACAGCGCAAATCTCCCGAGAAACAGTGCAAATCCGCGTGGGAAATAGTCAAAAGAGCGAGGGAAATGTTCAAAAGCCCAAGGATCCGCCTCGCCTGTGGATAATCAAATCTGGGGGGCCTGATCCAACACCAACACTCCGCCTGGGCATAGCGATCAAAAATCAGGGGATTCGGGGCCCGCAATAAGGAAAAGAATCCGCAGGAAACGAGGAGCAAAGCCCGCGACAATCCCGCAAAAAAATCAGGCGACCTTCAATAAATGAATAACCACTTAGGAGGAAGAGTGATGTCGGCAAAATCGAACTCGATTATTGAACAAACAGAACGTTTTGGTGCGAATAATTATCACCCGCTTCCGATCGTTATTTCAGAAGCGGAAGGGGTTTGGGTGAAGGATCCTGAGGGTAGAATGTATATGGATATGTTAAGTGCCTATTCGGCTGTGAATCAAGGTCATCGCCACCCGAAGATTATTCAGGCATTGGTCGACCAAGCGAACCGTGTGACATTAACATCTCGTGCGTTTCACAATGATCAGCTTGGTCTGTGGTATGAAAAAATTTGTGACTTAACAAATAAGGAAATGGTTCTGCCGATGAATACGGGTGCTGAAGCGGTGGAAACAGCTTTGAAAATGGCGCGTCGCTGGGGATATGATGTGAAGGGAATTCCACCTGATCAAGCTGAAATCATTGTTTGTGAGGGGAATTTTCATGGGAGGACATTGGGAGCGATTTCACTTTCTTCAGAGTCTGAATATAAGCGTGGCTTTGGTCCATTGCTTTCGGGGATCCGCATCATTCCCTATGGTGACTTAGAGGCGTTAAAGCAAGCGATTACTCCTCGTACGGCGGCATTTTTAATAGAACCGATTCAAGGAGAAGCTGGTATTATCATCCCTCCGCAAGGGTTTTTAAAAAAAGCATTTGAAATGAGTAAGGAAAATCAGGTACTCTTTATGGTGGATGAAATTCAATCAGGCCTTGGTCGTGCGGGTAAAATGTTTGCTTGTGATTGGGAGGAAGTTGAACCTGATGTGTATATTTTAGGGAAAGCTCTTGGTGGCGGCGTATTGCCGATTTCTTGTGTTGCGGCCAATAAAGATATATTAGGTGTTTTTCAACCGGGTTCGCATGGTTCTACTTTTGGAGGAAATCCACTTGCATGTGCGGTTTCCATTGCAGCATTAGACGTTATAGTAGAAGAAAACCTTATCCAACGATCCTTTGACCTTGGGAACTATTTTGTTCGAAAGTTGAAAGAAATTCATCATCCGAATATAAAAGAAATACGTGGAAAAGGTCTATTTATTGGGGTAGAATTAAATGGGCCTGCAAGACCATTTTGCGAGGCATTGAAGAATGAAGGATTACTTTGTAAAGAAACCCATGAAAGCGTTATCCGTTTTGCCCCTCCTCTTATAATAAAAAGGGAAGAATTGGATTGGGCGATTGAACGTATTAAAAAAGTATTATCCTAATACTAATAAAAAAAGAAATGAATATGTAAAAAGAGGCGAGAACAAATGACAGAAAATCTTAATTTATTTACATCAACCCAGAATGTCATTAAGGAAGCTTTAACAAGGCTTGGTTATAATGCGGAAATGTATGAACTTTTAAAAGAACCGCTCCGTATTTTCACGGTAAGAATTCCTGTGCGTATGGATGATGGGTCAACAAAAATCTTTACTGGTTATCGTGCGCAACATAATGATGCAGCTGGTCCAACAAAAGGAGGAGTTCGTTTCCATCCAGATGTCAATGAGGAGGAAGTGAAAGCCCTTTCTATGTGGATGACATTAAAAGCAGGAATTGTTGATCTTCCTTATGGAGGCGGTAAAGGCGGTATTATTTGCGATCCGCGCCAAATGTCGATGAATGAACTTGAAAGACTAAGCCGTGGTTATGTTCGAGCCATTAGCCAAGTAGTGGGGCCGACGAAAGATGTGCCAGCCCCAGACGTCTACACCAACTCGCAAATTATGGCATGGATGATGGATGAATATAGTCATATTCGTGAATTTGATTCCCCAGGTTTTATTACAGGAAAACCGATTGTGTTAGGTGGTTCACAAGGACGTGAGAAAGCGACAGCACAAGGGGTCACGATTTGTATTGAAGAAGCGGCCAAAAAACGCGGTATTGATATCAAAGGGGCACGAGTTGTTATTCAAGGATTTGGAAACGCAGGAAGCTTTCTAGCCAAATTCATGTATGAAGCAGGGGCAAAAGTGATCGGGATTTCCGATGCTTATGGAGCATTACATGATCCAGAAGGTTTAGATATTCCTTATTTATTAGATCGTCGTGATAGCTTCGGTACGGTCACCACTTTATTTGACCAGAAGATTACGAATAAAGAATTGCTGGAATTAGATTGTGATATTTTAGTTCCTGCTGCGATTTCAAACCAGATTACCGAAGAAAATGCTCATAAAATTAAAGCTTCGATTCTTGTGGAAGCGGCGAACGGACCGACAACATTGGAAGCAACTAAAATTTTGACAGAGCGTGGGATTCTTCTCGTACCAGATGTATTGGCAAGTGCTGGTGGTGTCACTGTGTCTTATTTTGAGTGGGTTCAAAACAACCAAGGATATTATTGGACAGAAGAAGAAGTGAACGATAAGCTCCAAGAAAAATTAGTCGATGCGTTTAATAATATTTATGATACAGCTCAAACACGTGGAATTAATATGCGTTTAGCCGCCTATATGGTGGGAGTGCGCAGAACAGCTGAGGCAGCGAAATATAGAGGGTGGGTATAAGTTTTATCTTGACTATTCCCTATTAAGACGATGAAAATAGAAGCAACGGACAAGATTTCAAAGGAGGCCAGGGTTTTCCCGCCTCCTTTCTTCGTACCATTTATTTAGATGTTCTCGTTTCTGGTTCTCTTCCGAATTCTGGATTTGGTTTGAATAATAGTCCAAGATTGATAAGACCTGCAAGCCCAACAATCCCGTAAATGAATCGAGAGAATGCTGCGTCCTGACCGCCGAAAATCGCTGCGATTAAATCATATTGAAATAAACCGATGAGACCCCAGTTTATAGCCCCGATAATAGTAAGAATGAGAGCAATTCTTTGTAATGTATTCATATGATCATGGTACCTCCTTCTTTTATAGTCGAGTTTATTTTTTCCGCCTCTTTTTATAAATATTCCCTTCAACAACCGATAAATATTGGAAATTCTCAGGAAATGATAATAATAGGTAAAAAGCCCTAAGTACTCCGCCCATTTCCATAGGCTATGGCCATTTTCCTATTGATACGCTTGATTATCAAATAACCATTTGATACAGTAAAAAAAGAAAAATGTTCCAGACGGAGGACGGATGATGACTCATATTCAATTCGATTTTTCGAAAGCGTTTCCTATTGTGAAGGAGCATGAAATATATTATTTAAGGGACGCAGTGAAAGTAGCCCATCACTCATTACATGAAAAAACAGGGGTGGGAAATGAATTTACAGGTTGGATCGAATGGCCAACCCAATACGATCGGAAGGAATTTCAGCGAATTCAACAAACAGCCCAAAAAATTTCAGCCGATTCTGATGTGTTACTAGTGATTGGCATTGGGGGATCCTACTTAGGAGCTCGAGCAGCCATCGAAATGTTACATCACAGTTTTTATAATATGCTTTCGGACAAACACCGACAGACACCACAGATCTTTTTTATTGGACAAAATATGAGTGCGACTTATATGAAAAATGTCATCGATCTCCTTGAAGGAAAGGATTTCTCCATCAATGTCATTTCGAAATCAGGAACGACTACTGAACCTGCGATCGCATTTCGTTTATTTAAAAAAGTATTGGAAGATAAGTATGGCGTAACCGGGGCAAGAAAGAGAATTTACGCAACCACTGATCAAAAAAAAGGGGCGCTAAAGCTTCTGGCAGATAAGGAAGGGTATGAAACTTTCGTGATTCCTGATCAAATTGGCGGAAGATATTCTGTCTTAACTGCTGTGGGGCTATTACCTATCGCTGTGAGTGGGTCAAATATAGAAAAAATCATGGAAGGTGCCAGCCAAGCCCAGCAAGATTTCAGTCATTCTGAAGTAGAGGACAATCATGCCTATCAATATGCGGCTATTCGCAATATTTTATACAATAAGGGAAAGACCATTGAAATGCTGACGAATTGCGAACCGAATTTACAGTCATTTGCTGAATGGTGGAAGCAATTATTTGGCGAAAGTGAAGGAAAGGACCTAAAAGGGATTTTCCCGGCATCAGCCAATTATACAACCGATCTTCATGCAATTGGGCAATATATTCAAGAAGGACGGAGAGATTTATTTGAAACGATCCTGAAAGTAGAAAGTTCTAGACATCCTTTAATAATTGAAGAGGATGATGAGAATTTAGATAATTTGAATTATTTAGCTGGGAAAAATATTGATTATATAAATCAAATGGCTCTAGAAGGTGCGATGCTTGCCCATATCGATGGGGGGGTACCAGCCCTTGTGATTCATTTGCCCGCAATGGATGAATACACATTCGGTTATCTTGTTTATTTTTTTGAAAAGGCATGTGCGATGAGTGGATATTTAATGGGAGTCAATCCATTTGACCAACCAGGTGTCGAAGCTTATAAAACCAATATGTTTGCACTTTTAGGAAAACCAGGGTTTGAAGAGAAAAAGACAGAACTTGAACAAAGGTTACAGCAATTAAAAAAACTCCGTGAATAATGCGGAGTTTTTTTAATGTTTTTGAGAAAGAATAAATAATAGAGGCAATCGCTTCTTAAAAAATAAAAAGGAGGCTTAGGGAAAAACATGTATGAGATTTCATCTACCATTGAAGGCCAGCACCATAATTTATATAAACTCGAACAATTATTAAAGCCACAAGGGTATTCCATTGGCGGGAACTGGGACTATGATCATGGCTATTTTGATTATAAAATAGATGATGAATTAGGGTACCATTTTTTGCGAGTTCCCTTTTCAGTTGTTGATGGTCAATTAGATTCGCCGGGGGTAACGGTTAGATTGGAACGACCGTTTTTATTATCACATAAATATCAACAAGGTGTAGATGATTTTGCCGGAACTGGTACATTTAGTGGCTCTTTCAATCAGTTTTCCGAACCCGTTGACCCCGATGCGACCATTCCAAAGAAATATATTTCCTATGGGAAGGATCTTGTAAAAGACTTAGAAGAAATGCTTCAAGATTAATTCGCTAACACGAGTAGTGAGTCAACACCATGAACTTTTACATGTGGAGGAGGATTCATTTTCATATCCTCTCCTTTTTTTATCCCTAGCAGTAAGATTTGTTGTTCTAGTAAAATAACATTTAATTGCTGAAAACTCATTCCAATCCATTCATCTTTTACATCGATCATTTTTAAATGACTTCCTTTAATTTGATCCAAAAGCGATAAAACGGTATTGGACATACCATTGGCAATCAGGCTATTTAACATAACAAAACTCGCTTGTTTATTCGTTTGAATAATTTCATCTGCCCCTGCCCGTCTAGCATTTTCCATTTGTTCCATTGTTAAAATTTCTACGATCGTATAAAGGGAAGGACGAATTCCTTTAATTGCGACAAGTGTGAGAATGCTCGCCATATCTGCGTAAAGCTCATTTTTACTGGGGTCTGATGTAATAAGGACCATTTCCGCTTCTTTAAGATTGGCTCTATGTAAAGTGGCATCTTTAAAAGGAGTTCCCTTTACAAAATGAACCTGCTCCATTTGGCAAAGGTTTTCTTCAAGGGTTTCATCGATTAACGTAATTTGTCGAGTGTCATTCAATCGTGATAATTGTTGGATTAATTCTTTTGTACGCTCATTCCAACCGATAATTATAATATGTTTTTTTCCAAAGAAGGGAGCCTCCCCTTTTAAGACGGCATTTTGGGATGAAACCGCAGCAGCTGCTAAGGAAGCGAAGTAAGTGGACAAAAAACTAACCCCTAAAAAAATCAGCACAATGGCCATTAATCTTCCTTCAAAACTTTTGGGAGCAAAATCTCCAAACCCAACCGTTGAAGTCGTGACGACCGCCCACCAAATCCCTTCAAAATAAGTCGGAAAAGTATTCGGCTCAATAAGATGAATGGAAATGCCGAAAGAGACAATTAAAAAAACCGCCATCACGAACACTCTTCCAAACAAAGGCCATCGGATAAATCGTAAATACAAACGCTGCACTTCACATCCACTCCTTTAAACACATCCGCTTCTGTCCATTATTTCCTTTTTTGAGCCAATTCATAACAACATTTAGGGATGGGCTATTCTCAAAAAAATAAAACAGGTGAAGAAAAATAAACCTAGATTATTCACCGACAAATACAAAATTCCACTGAAATGCTGACTTACCGGCTTTTCAGTGGAATTCTCTTTTTCACTTATTAGATGAAAA
>NZ_JAUSUC010000052.1 GCF_030813365.1 Oikeobacillus pervagus | reverse complement strand
AAAAAACATTGTCAAGCAACATATTTAATAGATATTAAATACAATACAGCCAACAATTAGCGCTTATTTTTCTGGTGCGAAAGTTGAGTTATTAATTAACACTTCAACTTTAACACCCAAACAAATAAAATTCCATTTGCATTCTCAATCGAAACAAAATGAATTATTAACTATTAAAGCGGGAATAATGAACATTTGTAACAAAATAATTAAGAAAGTGAGGATATTCAATGAAATGAAAGGACATTTTTATAAACGAAGCTGTACATGCAAGAAGAAAAAATGCACTTGTGGAGCCAAATGGGCCTTTGTAATTGACATCGGCATAGACCCGGAAACCGGAAAGAGACGACAAAAGACTAAAAGCGGTTTTATAAATAGGGAAGAAGCTGTCACAGCTGCCACTGCTCTTCTACAAGAATTGAATCTCGGAACGTATGTAGATGAAACAGATCAAACGTTTTGTGAATTCGCCAATGAGTGGCTTCCTATTTATAGTGAAGCAAAAGACGTTAAACCCGGAACTATTCGAGTCCGTCGTCATGAAATCAATAAACTTCTGCCCTACTTTTCTTGCCTCAAAATGAAGGATATCACTGGAAAGAAATATCAAGATGCACTAAATAATTTAAAAGAACAAGGGTATCCTGATAGCACACGGGAAGGCATACACCGAACAGGAAGAATGATCTTCCGAAAAGTATTAGAAATGGAGCTAATTAAGAAAGATCCAACTGAATTTGCTTATCTGAAAAAAGATAAGAAAACAATTGAACAGCTGGAAGAAGAAGAAATTCCTAAATATCTTGAAAAGAGGAACTTGCCTTGTTTTTAAAAACAGCTAAGAACCGCGGTCTGGAGCATGATTACTTGATGTTTTTAATTTTAGCCTACACCGGAATTAGGGTTGGTGAATTAGTTGCTCTCAAGTGGAAAGACATTGACTTTGTGAACCATAGCATTAGCATCACAAAAACCTATTACAATGAAAAAAATAATACGTTTCAGTATCAACTTGTTCCACCAAAAACAAAAAAGTCACGAAGAAAGATTATTGTGGATGAAGGAGTGATAAACACGTTGAAAAACCATAAAGAAGCGCAAAATCAAGTGATTGAACGGCTTGGAGATGCTTACTATAACAAAGACTTCATTTTTGCTAAAACAGAGCGCCAACATGGCTATCCTATCGTTATTCAGAATTGTCAAAACAGAGTGGCGAGACAACTTAAAATAGCAGGCCTAAATCCAGAGTTAACACCGCACCCATTACGCCATACCCACACATCACTCTTAGCTGAAACCCGGTGTTCATTCAAACAAATTATGGACAGACTTGACCATTCAGATGATTAAATCACAAATAATGTCTACCCCCATATAACCCAAGAAACAAAAAAAGAAGCTTCCCAAAAGTTTGCTCAACTAATGAGAAGCCTCTAATTTTTTTGTTTTGGAAAGGTTCGAACACCTTTTCGGCACCTAAAATGATGTTTTAACCTTCAAACCCTTTATATATAAGGGTTTATTAGGCTAAATTACATCATGCCGCCCATTCCGCCCATGTCTGGCATTCCCATTCCGCCGCCAGCGTTTTCTTCTGGTTTGTCAGCAACGACTGCTTCTGTTGTTAAGAACATAGAAGCAACGGATGCTGCGTTTTGAAGGGCTGAACGTGAAACTTTTGTTGGGTCCACGATACCGCTATCGATCATGTTTACCCATTCGCCAGTAGCTGCGTTAAAGCCGATTCCTACTTCTTCGCGTTTTAGGCGATCGACAACGACAGATCCTTCAAGACCGGCATTGTGGGCAATTTGGCGTACTGGTTCTTCAAGAGCACGAAGAACGATTTTCACACCTGTTGCCACATCGCCTTCTGCTTCAATAGCAGCCACTTTATTGTATACGTTTACTAGTGCTGTACCACCACCAGAAACAATTCCTTCTTCAACTGCCGCACGAGTTGCGTTTAATGCGTCTTCAATGCGAAGTTTACGTTCTTTTAGTTCAGTTTCTGTAGCAGCACCCACTTTGATAACTGCAACACCGCCAGCTAATTTAGCAAGACGTTCTTGTAATTTTTCACGATCAAATTCAGAAGTTGTTTCTTCTAATTGAACGCGGATTTGATTTACGCGTGCAGAAATTTGGTCTGAGTTTCCAGAACCTTCAACAATTGTTGTGTTTTCTTTTGTTACAACAACTTTCGCTGCACGGCCAAGTTGTTCGATTGTAGCTGATTTAAGATCAAGTCCTAGATCTTCAGTGATCACTTCACCGCCAGTTAGGATGGCGATATCTTCAAGCATTGCTTTACGACGATCACCAAATCCAGGAGCTTTTACTGCTACTGCATTGAATGTTCCACGAAGTTTGTTCACTACTAATGTAGCAAGTGCTTCCCCTTCAACATCTTCAGCAATCAGTAAAAGTGGTTTACCTTGTTGAACAACTTGTTCTAAAACAGGTAGAATTTCTTGAATAGAAGTGATCTTTTTGTCTGTAATTAAAATATATGGATTTTCAAGAATCGCTTCCATTTTATCAGAATCAGTTACCATGTATGGAGAAGCATATCCTCGGTCAAATTGCATTCCTTCTACAACATCTAATTCTGTTGTGAATCCTTTAGATTCTTCGATTGTGATGACACCATCGTTTCCTACACGTTCCATTGCTTCTGCAATTAATTTACCTACTTCATCATCAGCTGAAGAAATAGCCGCAACTTGTGCGATAGATTCTTTGCCTTCGATTGGCTTAGAAATCGTTTTTAATTCTTCGACAGCTACTTGTACTGCTTTTTCCATTCCTTTACGTACTCCAACTGGGTTCGCACCAGCTGTAACGTTTTTCAAACCTTCACTGATCATGGCTTGAGCAAGAACAGTTGCAGTAGTTGTTCCGTCACCCGCTACATCATTTGTTTTGCTTGCTACTTCAGCTACAAGCTTTGCCCCCATGTTTTCGAATGCATCTTCAAGTTCGATTTCTTTCGCGATTGTTACACCGTCATTTGTAATAAGAGGTGAACCAAATTTTTTCTCGAGAACTACGTTACGTCCTTTAGGTCCAAGAGTTACTTTTACAGCATCTGCTAATTGATCAACCCCGCGAAGCATTGCGCGACGTGCTTCTTCTGAGAATTTAATCTCTTTTGCCATTTAAAAAACCTCCCTTAAATTATGAAAAAATGGTCTATTTCGTTTAACTATATTACTCGCTAATTACAGCTAGAATGTCACTTTCACGAAGAATTAAGTATTCTTTTCCTTGGTATTTCACTTCTGTACCAGAATATTTTGAGAAGATGATGCGGTTATCGACAGCAACTTCTAGAGCAACACGCTCACCGTTGTCAAGTACGCGGCCAGTTCCAACAGCCACTACTTTACCTTCTTGTGGTTTTTCCTTTGCTGAATCCGGTAAAACGATACCGCTAGCAGTTTTTTCTTCTGATTCGACTAGCTCAATTACGACGCGATCACCTAATGGTTTTAACAAGTGAAACAACCTCCTCTAAATATATGTAATATCATTTTTTATTAGCACTCGTCTCACCTGAGTGCTAACACAATTATTATAATAAATAATCCAGATTTATTTTGCAAGGGTGATGCTCAAAAAAATTTTCCAACACACCCTCTTTATTGTATAAAATTCAGGAAAAAATATACATGCATATTTTGAGGAGATGTTAAGTAGAAGATTGGGATTCCTCCATTTACAAAAACGGTCTATTTGAAAAATATGTACGAAAACGATTAAAATGAAGTATGGGATTCATCAAGTGAAATAGCAGCGGCTATCTTATTTATCGTATCCTAACAAAAATAAAGGGGTTCAACTAAATTTGAAAAAAGAATATGGTTTTATATTAATAGTTTACCTTATTATGCACTTATCCAGTTTTATCGGAATTCCTCTTGTTTATAAAATTGGCATTAATCAAGGCGTTGAGCCTTCTATGATGCAGCAACTAACGCCTGGCTACTGGCTGACATTCAGCTTCTCTGTTGCCTTAGTCATCATTCTGCTCATCTTAAAGAAAGCAGAAATAAGACAAACCCGACTCCATTCAGATCCTCCTATGCATGTACAGGGTTCGACCTTTTGGGCAATTGCTGGAGTATTTCTCGCCTTTTTTGCTCAAGATATTGCCATTAGAATTGAACTTTTACTTGGAGTCACTCCTGGATCGGAAAACACGCAACAAATTATTCAAATTATCGAATATGTACCCTTTACGATGATTGTTGCCTCTATATTAGGTCCCATCCTCGAGGAAATTGTCTTCCGAAAGGTCATATTCGGCAGCCTCTATGAAAGATTTCCCTTTTGGGTTGCTGCACTCATTAGTTCAGTTATTTTCTCTGCGGCCCATATGGAACTAGAGCATACTTTATTATATTCTGCCATGGGATTTACCTTTGCTTTTTTATATGTAAAAACAAAACGTTTAATCGTTCCCATTATCGCTCACGTGTCGATGAATACATTGGTCATATTAGGCCAATATTTCTTTCGGGATGAATTAGAAAAATATATAGAAGAAGCAGAAAAAATTTCAGGGTTTATTGGAGGATTCTTTTAATGAAACAAACATCATGGTTACCCGGGACATTAAACATCCTACTAGGAGTGTTTTTTACTTATATTGCGATTGTGACAGTGAATTCGAATGGCTTTGGATTTTTTACTTACTTGCTCATTCTATTAGCGACCTTAGATATTGGCACGGGCTTACGAATGACCTTTGCTCATTTTCGTCATAAAAAGAGAGAAAAAAAATAGACCGCTTGATCGGTCTATTTTTTTTGAGCTTCTTCCGACTCTATTTCCCTTTCCATTTGCTCTTCTGCCTCAATTACCTTTCGATAGCCAATTTTTGAGATCCAAATACTAATTTCGTATAAAATACAAAGTGGAATGGTGACCATCATATGTGACATCACATCTGGCGGGGTAATAAGAGCCGCAATGACTAATAAAGTGAAATAGGCATATTTACGAATTTTTGCTAAAAACATCGGAGTGATAATTCCTAATCGTGTTAGAAACAACATGACAACCGGCATTTGGAATAAGAAACCAAACGGAATCGTAATTTGAAATAAGAACTGAAAATATTCATTAATACCGATAACCTGTTGAATATCTAGTTTTTCCGACATATTCATCATAAATCGAACAACAAATGGAAAAAGGATAAAATAAGAAAAGGAAAGGCCCCCTAAGAAAAGGAAGACAGAAATTGGAATATAACTTAAAGTAACCTTCCTCTCTTTCTCATATAACCCTGGGCTGATAAAGGCCCATAATTGATACAAAATGACGGGTGAAGTGATGATAAAAGCCAACACAAAGGCCATTTGAAAATAGATTTTCAAAGGGTCCGTCATTCTAAAAGCATTCATCGTTAATTCTTTCGCCTCATCCGCTGACTGTAAATAACGAATAATCGGTTCAGCTAAGAAAAGACTGCCGATGATTGCAATGAAGAAGAAAACGACTACAATCATGAGTCGTTTTCTTAATTCACTTATATGCTCAAAAATCGTCATTTCATTTTGACTCATTCTATTTCATCCTATCATCACTTAGCGTCTTTTTTATCTTTTGAATCATCATCTTCTGCTAAGCCTTTCGTAGCGTCTTTAAATTCGCGCAATGTATCTCCTGCGGCTCTTCCTAATTGAGGGAGCTTTTTTGGACCGAATAATAATACAGCAACAAGTGCAATGATAAGAATACTGCCGATACCTAGTGGCATAAATGCTACACCTCCTTCCTCTAATAATAACTGATTTTGATCATTTTTTCTATTAAGAATTTGTCTCTTCTATGACTTCTTCAGGATAGTTTTTTAGAAAATAAACAAGTGACTGTAATTCAACAGCTAAATCAATGTGATGGACTCTGATCGAAGAAGGTACCGTTAATCTGGCAGGAGTAAAATTAAGTATTCCTTTGATATCCGCTTTTACTAGTCGATCGGTAATTTGTTGGGCAACTGGCGCTGGTACGGTAAGAATTGCCACATGAATTTGTTCTGAAGCTAATCTTTCTTCTAGTTCATCCAAATGATGGACATCAACATCCCCAATTTTCTTCCCGACTTTTTCTGCATTTACATCAAATGCAATATCTATTCTAGTATTATTATTTTTCATAAAATTATAATTTAAAAAAGCCGTGCCTAAATTTCCGACACCAATTAATGCCACTTTCGTAATTTCATCTTGATCTAATGTTTTTCTAAAAAAAGATAGCAAATATCCTACATTATATCCATATCCTTTTTTTCCAAGAGCACCGAAGTAAGAGAAATCACGTCGAATCGTTGCTGAATCGACTTTTACCGCTTCACTTAACTCGGCAGATGAAACTCTTTGCTTGCCTGACGAATGGAGATTTTGAATAAATCGATAATACAATGGCAATCTTTTTGCCGTTGCTTGTGGAATTTTCATTGATTCTTGATTCATAATCTTTCCTCCAACTGCACTAAACCTATACTTTTTTTCTATAGTAAAATTGCATGAATCTTTTCCGTGATTCATGCGTATAACTTACTCTTCCCTATCTGATGTAGGCTGTTCATTTAATTGTTTATAATAATCTGGACTTGAGACTCCACCTGTTTTTTCAATTAAATAGGTAGGGCCTATGACCATTCCTTTGTCCACCGCCTTACACATATCATAAACGGTTAATGCACAGACAGAAGCAGCTGTTAACGCTTCCATTTCTACACCTGTATTCCCCTTTGTTTTTACTTTCGAGGTAATCATTAATTGATAGCACTCACTTTTTTTCTCCCATTCGAAAGAAAGATCGATTCCTTTTAGCGGAATGGGATGACACATCGGAATGATTTCCCACGTCTTCTTCGCCGCCATAATTCCGGCTACTTGCGCTACTGCTAGTACATCCCCTTTCTTCATCTTATTATTTTGAATTGCCCCGTAAATCTCATCATTCACTTCAATGCTAGATCTAGCAATCGCTGTTCGAACTGTTTCAGGTTTTCGACTTACATCGACCATTTTCGCTCGGCCTTCTTCATTAAAATGAGTAAATTGCGACAACATGAACACCTCTTTTTTTACATAATACACTATTTTTCTATGATTGTCTTTGAACTTTGAATATCTTTTCACAAATCATTGAACCTATTCGCACCGTATCTCCTTTAATCATTTAAAATAATCCTCACTGTTGCCTGCCTTATTATGAATAGGATACACTTACAATAGGAATAAGAGGTGAGAAAAATGATTTTACTGCAAGTACAACAACTTTCAAAATTTTTCGCAGCCGAACAAATTTTGTCTAACATAAAGCTAGAAATTCAAACAAACGACCGAATTGCCCTTGTTGGCAGAAATGGGGCGGGAAAATCCACCTTATTAAAGATCATTTCCGGACAAATGTCTTATGATTCCGGCGAAATTATGAAGCCGAAGGACGTATCCATCGGTTATTTAGCCCAGAATACCGGTTTGGAATCCAATTTGTCGATTTGGGAGGAAATGATATCCGTCTTTCACTATCTGCAAAAGATGGAAAAGGATTTGAGGAAACTAGAACAATCCATGTCAGACCCTGCAATCTACCAAGATGAAAAGAAATACGAAAAAGTGTTAAGAGACTATGATCACTTACAAGTGAAATTTAAAGAACTTGGTGGATACCAATATGAGTCAGATACTCGTTCTGTTCTTCACGGATTAAACTTCCAAGACTACGATTATTCGACCAAAATCTCTACTTTAAGCGGTGGGCAAAAGACAAGGCTTGCTTTAGGAAAACTATTATTAACAAAGCCGGACATTCTCATTTTAGACGAGCCTACCAACCATCTGGATATCGAGACTTTATCATGGTTAGAGCAATATTTACAAAACTATGATGGTGCTATCTTGATCGTTTCCCATGACCGTTATTTTCTGGACAAGGTGGTCAACCAAGTTTATGAAATAAGTCGTCATAAAATAAAGAAGTATGTTGGGAATTATAGTAAATATTTAATTCAAAAGGCAAAAGACTACGAACGAGAAATGAAACAATTCGAAAAACAGCAAGATGAAGTGGCAAAGCTTCAAGATTTTATCCAAAAAAACATTGCGAGAGCTTCCACTACCAAACGGGCACAAAGCCGGAGAAAACAATTAAATCGTTTAGAATTAATGACTAGGCCAGAAGGCGATGAAAAATCAGCCCATTTTTCGTTTACGATTGAAAAGCAAAGTGGGAATGAAGTATTACACGTCAATAATGTAGCGATTGGATATGAAGGCGTCGCTGTAGCCGAAAATATCTCTTTTCATCTCACTCGTGAAGAAAGTGTAGCTATAGTGGGACCGAATGGAATTGGAAAATCTACGCTCCTGAAGACAATTATTGATAAATTGCCCACACTTAAAGGGGAAATCACTTTAGGAACCAATGTGACAATCGGCTATTACGATCAGGAACAAGCCGAATTAACATCAAATAAAACCGTCTTAAATGAGTTATGGGATGAATACCCGACGAAACCGGAAAAAGAGATCCGTACGACATTAGGAAATTTCCTCTTTTCAGGTGATGATGTCCTTAAACCTGTTCATGCTTTAAGTGGTGGCGAAAAAGCACGGCTAGCCCTCGCTAAACTAATGATGCAACAGGCAAACCTACTAATCATTGACGAACCGACCAACCATTTAGACATTGACAGCAAAGAAGTGTTGGAAAATGCTTTAATCCATTATCCTGGAACGCTTTTATTTGTTTCACATGACCGTTATTTTATGAATAGAATCGCCTCAAAGATCATTGAACTTTCCCCTGAACAGTCTACTGAATATCTTGGCGATTATGACTACTACGTAATGAAAAAACAGGAACAAATAGAACTTCAACAATTGGATAATGCGACTGTACAAAACGAAAAGACAGCACAGTCTGAGAAAAACAGTTATCACATTGATAAAGAACAAAAAAAGATTGAACGTCAAAAACGCCGAAGACTCGAAGAAATTGAACAATTGATAGAGACATTAGAAGAGGAAATAAATGAAAAAGAACAACTACTATGTGATCCAGAAGTTTATCAAGATCATGAAAAATCACTACAGCTGAATGAAGAAGTAGAGGAAGGTCAACTCAAACTCGAGCAATTAATGGAAGAATGGGAAGAACTGCAGGAAATGCTTGGAGAGGAATAAGAACAACCGATACTGTGAATAAAAAAACTGCTCCATAATTGTAAGACGTTCTCTTTTGAATCACAAAAATTAAATTCGCAACAAAAATAGGGTACGAAATCGCAATGATTTTCGTACCTTATTTTTTGTTGATTTATCAATGTTTTTAGCCACTTGGTATATAAAATCGCAACCCAAATCGCAACGTAATTTTTTAAGTGGGAATGGATGTTCCCATTATGAGAAATACTATGTTAAAATGGATGTGAATTACTATGCCAAAATGGGAGGTTTGAGCTACATGACAAAACCCTTAGAGTTTATCAAACCTAAAAATAAAAACGCTAAAGAAGTAAACTGGAAAATTTCCGAACGAACCAGAGCTATTGTTTCTTACTACGCTGAATACTGTGAATACACCGAAGAAGAGGTTGTCGATGAATTCCTACAACGGAACTTGCTAAAAGATGACCAATTTATCGAATGGGTAAAAGCCCTCCGTAATAATAAGCGTATGTTGAAAGCCATTGGAATAGAAGAAAATGAGTAGGTGATTACTTTGTCTAAGTTGAAACAGCTTCTTCCGAAATTTCAAGATAAATTGGAAATTACTTGCCCTGTCAGTGATGATGAAATATTGGATAGGCAATTACAATATCCACTTCTTGCTCCTATGAAGTTTGCTAAACGATATCATAATCATTTGTACGAACCTGTTTCGTTTTCATTAAACGGTCATGAATATAAGATTCAATACAATCACTGTGCGAATCCATTTTGCGAGTCTTTTGGCTTACAACAGGAACGGTTTGAAAAGGTAAAACACAAACCCTATCGTTACAAGTTACAAGGGGCGAAAAATAGAAGGGCGAAATATATTGTGTGTAATGACCTTCCTATCGTCACAAAATTGCCAAAGGCAACGCTTAATTGCACCACAAATACTTTTTCCAATTGGGCGGTTACGGAGGAAATTAAACGTCTTACGGAGCTTCAAACTATCGTTGAAATAGAACCAGAATACACTTTTCATAAAGATGACTGTAAGTATGATGGGATAACTCCTTTCACCGAAAAATCCTATTTTTACAAAAGAGGAAAAAGTAAAAGTAATTCACAAAAATATCAATGCAAAGAATGTAAAAAATACACCAATGTTTTACCGATTAAAAGAGAATCAACTACCTATCATCAAAAACGAAACGATATACTCCCTCTCTTCTCTAAGTTATTGTTAAATAAAACTTCGGTCAGAAGAACCTGTGATATGTTGGAGATTGGGATGAAAACCTATTACAACAAACTGGAATGGCTCTATCGCTGTTGCTTGGAGTTTTTGGACAAACATGAAACAAAAGGCTTTCAGAATAAAGCCTTTAATGAAATATGGTTGAATACAGATAAGATGCAATACAATCTAAACAACATTCGGAGAAAAGGTAAAGGAAGTTTCGATACCTCCTTTACGGATGACTCCGCTTTGCAAACCCATGTGGTCATAACCGCAGATGTTCATTCTCGATATGTGTTCCGTAGCGATGTCGCCTATGATTGGGACTTTGATGTTGAGCAATTAGAGGAAGATACCCTTCTCTATCGAGAAGACCATCTGGATTCCTTTTGTCGGAGAAATGACCGTTTCCGATTGTCCTACTATCCACAAGAACCAACGAAAGAGGATGACCAAACCTATCCTGAATATGTAGAGGAACTGACGAAGATTAAGAATCGAAATAAGCTGATTAAGGGGATGCACATTAATTCCACCTATACCGCATTTGCTCACTTTTGGCTGATAAAACAATTAGTACAGGCAAAAGAATGGCGATTTGTCACTGATGACGATTCTTCCCTTGCAACTGCCATCTATCGTGTATTTTCGGATGATATACGACTATACAATGCCCATCATTTTGTAAGTAAGATGGATAAGACAAAATCATCAAAGCAAAAGTATGAGGACTATATAGAGGCAAAGAGATTTTTAACAGATTGGGGAAATTCTTATGGCTATTCAACAAGGTCTCTTTATACGTTAGCGGAGCTGTATTTACAAGAAAAGCTACAAACCCATCATTTCTGCGAAGAGGTTTCTTTTCCTCATAAAAGGGCTACTGTATGGCTGAACAATCCATTAGAACATCCATTGTGTCCGAGGGATAAAGGAAGCTATACGGTTGATTGTCGAACAGATGTAAGCGGTTTGGATGCTCATGATTTAGCTTCTGCCCTCATGAATGTCAATGACCATGCCACGAACAGCTTCATTCAACAGATACGCAGACGAATTTCCATACTGGAACGACCTTTGGTAACAGCCACAGGACAAGGGAAAAGTTACATTTATGCAAACTTCAATCCGAAGTATGCACAGTACGCCTTAACGATACTAAGAACGTATTACAACTTCTGCCTTCCGTTCGGCAGAGGGGATAAAAAAGAAACTCCTGCACAACGAATTGGTTTAACTGATAAAATTTTTGACATTAAAGATATTATATATATGAAATAAAGATAAAACGGTCTTAATTTGCATGGAATACTTTCGGTATTTTCATGTTTTTTTAAATCAATATGTAATATATAATTGACATTTGTATATTATATATTACAATTTAATTAAGAAACAGAGGTGAAAGTATTGAAGGAGATTCCAGTGAAAAATAAAGTAAAAATCACAAGAATAGAAAAAGGTAATCTTACACAAATGGAATTAGCGAACTTGGTCGGTGTAACCCGACAGACAATGAATCTAATTGAAGCACAAAAATATAATCCTTCTATTCGTGTCTGTCTTCTAATTGCAAGATTCTTAGATAAACCTTTAGACGAGCTATTTTGGATTGAAGAATAATAAAAATCATTTTTAATTGAAATCAAATTTATGAAAAGAAAGGGGATTTTCAAATGCGTTTACCAAAATGGGGGTTATTAATATTCAACATTCTGTTATGTGTAGCGTTTGCATATGTTAGTATTTCATCATTTTCTAATGGTGCAACTATCTGGTGGTTATGGGGGTTAATCTCTATTCTATATGGTTACACCACTATAACCCATTTTGCAAAAGGTTATAAGGAAGGATGGTCTTCAACTGAAATTGTGGAAGATGAACGAACTTGGAATGTTCGACTCGTATCGTGCTTCATCGCCTTTGTTTATATTATGCTTTTCCTATCTGTGGGAATTGTGACATTTTACATGGGGTATCTTTCCATCGACCCAGTAGTTTATATGGTTCTTGCGGTTATCACAAGTATCGCAGTGTTTGTCATATCACAAATTGTACAGTTTATTCCAAAGTAATAAAGTTGATTATGCAAGAAAAAAGCATGGTCATTCAATAAGTGAATAGCCATGCTTTTTCTTTTGTTAATTACAATGTTTTTTTGCATTTTGTGATTCAAAAGGGAACGTCTTACCATAATTGGGCAGTTTTTTTATCCCCTTTTCCACAAATTTATCCACATGAAATAATCAGTAATAATAGTTATTCACAGGAGTTATCCACTTTATCCACATTTTTGGATGACTTTATGCACATTATCCACAGATAATCCTTTTTATTTTTCAAGTTGTTATTCACATGCTCTTTTATATTATCCACAAGTTATACACAGGTTGTGTACAAAACAAATGTTCCTGATAGAAAATTCAAAATAAAGAGATCTTTTATACACTTTTTGTGGATGATCTTGTTGATAGAACAGTGTATATAGGGGAAATCCCATACTTATACACAGACTAATAAAATGGATTCAGTGAGGATTTTCCCCTCCCTCCTGAAAATTCCGTTCATTCAGCCTGATAGACTCAAAACGCGAGTATTTCCGATCTAGTTTCCGAGATTTGAACATTTCCCAAGTGTATTTGCTCATTTCCCATGCGGATTTGCGCTACTCTTTCAACTTTTTGCACTTGATCACCGCTTATTTGAACATTTCCCGTTTTATTTGCTTATTTCCCGAAATTATTTGCACTTCTTCTCGTGAAAGTAGTATTACCCTTTAAGCAAAAAATAAAAAGCTGTCTTTCATAAATGATCCGGTGTTTTTATAAACCCGAGTCCATTCACTTTAAAGACAGCTTTTCCTTTATTTATTCAAAAATTTTCAATATCAAGTCCAGGGTATGCATTCATTGCATAGTCTCCCCTTTTGCCTTTTTCAAATAAAACTGTACCGGCAGCCGCAATCATGGCTGCATTATCCGTGCATAAATGAAGCGGGGGAATAACTAGTTCGATTCCATTCATCTCACTAAAGGCCTTCACCAACTCTGCTCTTAAGCCCCGATTAGCCGCAACTCCTCCAGCTAATAACACTTGTTTCACCTTATATTCCTTAGCGGCCCTCACTGTTTTCGAGACAAGTACATCGATTACACTGGCTTGAAAACTAGCAGCTACATCTTCTGGAGGAATTGTTTCACCTTTTTGTTTCGCGTTATGCAAGGTGTTAATGACAGAGGATTTTAATCCACTGAAACTAAAGTCATAAGAACCTTCTTCTAACCATGCTCTTGGAAAGTCGATACTCTCCTTTCCTTCATGGGCAAGACGATCAATATGTGGTCCTCCTGGATATGGGAGACTTAAAGTCCTTGCTACTTTATCATAGGCCTCGCCTGCCGCATCATCCCGTGTTTCTCCAATCACTTGAAAATGCGCGTGTTCTCTCATATATACTAGTTCAGTATGACCACCTGAAACGACTAAAGATAGTAATGGAAATTGCATTTCTTTTACTAGTCGATTGGCATAAATATGGCCGGCAATATGATGGACACCTACAAGGGGAATTTTATGAGCAAATGCCAGCGCTTTTGCCGCATTGACGCCAATTAATAAAGCACCAACAAGTCCAGGTCCTTTTGTAACAGCAATAGCATCTAAATTTTCTGGTGTCATAGAGGCATCCTTAAGAGCCTGTTCTAATACGATGGTAACCTGTTCAACATGATGACGGGAAGCTATCTCAGGAACAACCCCACCAAATCGCTTATGACTTTCAATTTGAGAGGAAACGACATTCGAAATAATTTCTGTACCATTTTTAATAATGGCCGCTGCCGTTTCATCACAGCTCGTTTCTATACCTAATACGTAAATATCTTTCTTCATTATAAACTCACCCACATTATGAAAGCATCTTCTTGATTATCCGAATAGTAATTTTTCCTCACACCGACTTGTTTAAACCCGAGTTTTTTATATAAAGATTGTGCTGCTTTATTACTTACCCGAACTTCAAGTGTCATGGTTTTTCCGCCCATTCTTTTTGAAACGAACATGACATTTCGTAGGAGCGATTCCCCAAGGCCCATTCCGCGGAACTCGGGTAATATCGCAATATTCGTTATATGTGATTCATCGATCACGACCCAAACACCACAATAGCCAACTACTTGCCCTTCCACCTCTACCACAATATAGGTAGCAAATTTATTCTCCATTAATTCATAGTAAAAAGATTCTTTTGTCCATGGTAGTGTAAAACTTTGATGCTCAACCACCATAATTTGTTCCACATCTTCAACCGTCATATATCTGAAACGAACATCATTCATTATTTTTCCCCATTTATTCGCTGATTCTGTAACCATTTTGCTTCTGCTTCCGCTAACCGAATATAGTTTGGAACAGCTGTATGAACATTCTCAGCTTCTTTTAATAATCCTATTCTGCCTAGTTCAGCAGGTCTTGGATTATGAGTAGTATACTCCCCTATTAATCCATTAGTCTCCAAAGTATTGTGAATACATTCTAGATGTAATGCCACATCATTTCCTACAAACAAAACAGGTTCATTTAACTCTTTTAATGATCTACACCATTCATCCATCAGAATATTACAGTCATCCCTAACCGTCGTCAACTCCCCATTTATAAACTGGTATAAACCTGTGTACACCTGACCTCTTCTTGCATCAAAAATAGGAGAAATATATTTTGGATAATATCGTGCAGAAGCCGCCAAAACGGCTAAACTAGAAACACTTATTAAAGGTAAATGTAATGACCAAGCAAGAGTCTTTGCAATGGTCATCCCAATTCTAACACCAGTATAAGATCCAGGCCCTTTGGCCACGACAATTTTACTCAATTCATTCGTTTCCACTTCACAATCCTTTAAAAAGGATTCAATCGCAGGCATGACACGCAATGAATGATTTTTCTTTATATTAGTGATATATTCTCCTATCACTTTTTCTTCTGTCAATAATGATAAACCAAGAACATAATTAGAAGTGTCAATCGCTAGTACTGTCATTCAAATAACTCCTTACATATGTTTTCATATCTTTGACCTACCGGATTGAGCAAGAAATTCCGTCCATTTAGCCCCCCATGATATATGGAGATTTCTAAATATTCATCAGGTAACTGCTCTTGAATAAGATGGGCCCATTCCACAACCGTTACGCCTTCCCCATAAAAATATTCATCAAAGCCAAGGTCCTCACAAGAATCCTTGACCCGATAAACATCCATATGATACAAAGGCATTCTCCCCTGGTATTCTTTAATAATGGTAAAGGTGGGACTGTTCACTACTCTCTTTATGCCTAAGCCTTCTGCAATTCCCTTCGTAAAAGTAGTTTTTCCTGCTCCTAAATCCCCTTCTAGTAAGATAACAGTCCCAGGCTCCAATAAGTTAGCAAGTGTTTTAGCAAATTGATTAGTTTCACTCAAATCATTCGATATAAATTCATATTTTTTCATCAGAAGCCCCTTTTTCCGTACAGATTTCGCTCTAATAATTTCTATAAAAAAACCTTAGGATTACTTCATCCTAAGGCAGTTATATGTAATATTATATCCAAACATGAATGGTCATACTAATAAAGTAAAATGGCGGTCCGGACGGGACTCGAACCCGCGACCTCCTGCGTGACAGGCAGGCATTCTAACCAGCTGAACTACCGGACCAATGATTGCGGGGGCA
>NZ_JAUSUC010000051.1 GCF_030813365.1 Oikeobacillus pervagus | reverse complement strand
TCCGCAAGAGGGTGCTTTTCCCTCTGAAGGAGATTGACAATTGACCTCGAGCGCCTAGGAGCCGTAGCTGGATATTCTTAAATGCGGAGGCGACTTGCCCAGGCGCGACAAGCAATTGACAAAATCCGCAAGAGGGTGCTTTTCCCTCTGAAGGAGATTGACAATTGACCTCGAGCGCCTAGGAGCCGTAGCTGGATATTCTTAAATGCGGAGGCGACTGCCCAGGCGCGACAAGCAATTGACAAGTTCCGTAAGAGGGGGCTTTTCCCTCTAAAGGAGATTGAAGCAGCAAGGAGACGCAGCTTACCAAACAATAACAACAAAAGGCATCCCAATTAAGAGGATGCCTCATGATTTTCATTGTTTTTTGCTTTTTCTATTTCCTCGAACTGCATGACCAAGTGTTCAATATTTTTTAGTTGCCAGTACTCATTTTGCAATTTATTCACATATCGGATTTCTTTTTTTCGATTAGAATTTAAATAGCTTTCCAATGTTCGAATGATTTTGCCTGGATGGGTTAAATAGCTTAAAAATAATTGATTTTCTTCCTCTTTTAGTGGAAAATATCTCGTATAGGTCGTATACCATTGTACATATTCATCTACAGGCTTTGGATAGGATTTAAGCATTCTCGAGAAAAACGGTAATAAGTCATGGATAGGCGACCCTAGTTTTGCATTTTCAAAATTCGAAAAAAATCCATTTCCCCGCTCATCGATAAAATAATGATCCATCGAAATTTTCCCATGAATGAGAACCGTTCTAGCTTTCTCTTCATCCTTTGAACTTTCATACCATTGATCCAGCTTTCTTTTTGCATAACGCAGTGCTTGTAAAATATCCATATAGTATAAGCTAGAAAGAAGAAAAAATGGAGGCATATAAGTTTCGCGCTCACAAAGACTGATCCATTGTTCAAGAAATTCTTCTTGTTTTCCCCATTCCGCTTTAACCCCTTCGTAGAATTCTGTCCGTTCCTTCTGTTCAATTGGGATAGCTTTCACTGTTAATTGATGTAATCTAGCTAATTCCCGAAAAAGCTTTTCATATTGATTATCACGCTCTTCATTTTCCTCCTGATCAATCCATGGCATTAAATAATATAAAGATTGATGACTCCACACTCCATATCGACCATCAAATGTCGGATAAACGGGAACAATTCTATAATATCCTTGTTGGAATAACTGTTGAATATGGCGGACAAAATCGATTCCTTGGGTCGCAGGGATTTTTTTTAAGGCAAATACTCCTTTTTTCGTATAAACTTTGAATACATTCCCAAAAGGCTCAATAAATTCAGATGTTAATCCGTAATTTTTTAAAATTCCTGAAATTTCACGAGCCAATCTTTCTTCACCTGCTTCTATGCCGCCTATATGAACGGCTCTAATGTAATACTTTATTCGTTTAAATAATACAGAGCAGGAACCCCCTGCTCCTCATAACTAATTTTTCAATTTGAATGTGGCAGGTATATATAATACTTGCCCTTCACTTAGGTTTTCTGTTAATTCTAAGTGGTTTTCGCTAATAATTTGATGTGAACTTACAGCATAACGCTCTGCCAAGGAATCAATTGTATCTCCTTGTTGAACAATACATACTTTTAATTTGGAAGATGACTCTTCTTCTTTTCTTGCAAAAAAGTCTGCTAAGGAAATCGATTCAAACTTTTTCTTTTTGCCTTTTTTCTTATTTTTAATGACTTCTACAGAGGAAGATTCCATATATTCCTCTTCGGTAAGTTCTTCCATAGTTGGATCGAAAGCTTCTAGATCTTCTTCAATAGGATCTTCCTCCGCCCGTACTGCTTTTTTTTCATTTCCTACGAATTGATCTGATAAATCTACCACCTGCTGCTTCTCTCTCGAAGTAGGATCTTCTGACTTAAATTTAATCGTCATTTCCTGATCTAGCCTATTTTCCTCTATTTCTTCGTCCACTTCCTCTTGAATCTCTACTTGTTCCTCTTGATTTTTTTCTATTTTATGAAGCCGTGAAATGACTTCAATCTTTTTTTCTTCCTCTTCTTCATTATCGATCTCAACATTCCTTCTTCTTGCAACAGCACTGAAAGTTTGCGAGCCTTCCTCCACTTCCTCTTCTGTTATGGGAGTGATTGTGTTGGACTCGCTATCCTCATCAATCTCGACAAATACATCAAGATCTTCCTCATCATCCTCTTCTATTTGTTCCACACGTTCTACAACTTCTATTTCCTCAAAATCATCCCAAACCTCTTCCACTTCGTCTGTATCTACTATATTTTCTATATCCTCTTCCACTTGTTGCTCCCCATAAATCCCTGTAATCGACATATCCACATTTAATCGTAAACACGCATTTTCTGGAAGTTCATAGTCGAATACATCGATAAAAATATCAATTTCCTCAATATTTTGCACCCGGTTTTTCGGAATGGTTACATCGATTGGGAACTCATGGAAAAACTCACACTCCCCATCCTCCCGCCAATCCACTCTTTGAACATATTTCACCTTCGATAGATGAGGATCCTCTAAGTCCCCGTCCCCAACGGGTTGATATTCACCAGAAAGTTCTAATACCCCACGAAGAATAATAAATTGTTCCTGTTCCTCGATTGTAATATGAGGATCTAATGAAATCGAAATCAGCTCATCTACTTCCTGTCCTTTTTGAAACCAAACAGACTCTTCTAATGAAAATCGTAGGCACGATTGGTCTTGATTAGTCAAATTAGTTCCTCCCTTCAGTTAACCAAACCTTTATACAATTGAAACTCTCTAGGTGCGTCCTATGCTTGCATCATGAATCATTTTTAAGGGACCTAATGAGTACTGGTGACTTTATATAGAACCCTATATAATTCACTTTGTCATTTAAAATTCTATGACCCTATGAAATGAAATATGATTTTTCTACCGATTTATACAAAAAAAAATCCACTGAGTCCATTTTGGATTTCAGTGGATTTCTTAGATTAACCTTTAATGATGCTGAATGCTCTTTCAGCTGCTTGAATTGTTTTTTCAATATCCTCAACATTATGTGTTGTGGATAAAAATAATCCTTCAAATTGTGATGGTGGTAAAAATACACCTGCATGGGCCATTTCCCGGTAATAATTCGCAAATAATTGCAAGTCAGAAGTTCTAGCTTTTTCATAATTAATAACCTGTTCATTTGTAAAGAAAATCCCGATCATGGAACCTGCGCGGTTGATTGTATGTGGGATATCATATTTCAACGCCGCTTCATGTAATCCCGCTTCAAGTTGATCCGCTTTTTGAATAAACTGCTTATAAGATTCTGGTGTTAATTGGCTTAAGGTCTCATAGCCAGCTGTCATCGCCATTGGGTTACCAGATAATGTGCCTGCTTGATAAATCGGACCACTTGGGGCAATTTTCTCCATTATTTCTGCACGACCTCCGAATGCACCAACTGGGAGACCACCACCAATAACTTTACCTAAACATGTAAGATCCGGTGTAACTCCAAAATAGCCTTGAGCACAGTTATAACCAACCCGGAAACCTGTCATAACTTCATCAAAAATTAATAATGTACCATTTTGTTTCGTTAACTCACGCAGTCCTTCTAAAAATCCAGGTTGTGGAGGAACTACTCCCATATTCCCTGCAACTGGTTCAACAATCACACCGGCAATATCTTCACCGTATTGTTCAAAAGCATAGCGAACACCTTCTAAATCATTGTAAGGAACTGTAACAGTATTTTTAGCCAATCCATCAGGAACACCAGGACTATCTGGAAGACCGAGAGTGGCCACTCCAGAACCTGCTTTAATTAGAAGGGAATCCCCATGTCCATGATAACACCCCTCAAACTTGAGAATTTTATCTCTTCCCGTGTATCCACGTGCTAATCTTAGTGCACTCATCGTTGCTTCCGTACCAGATGACACCATCCGAATAATTTCAATGGAAGGAACACGTTCTTTTACTAAGTTAGCTAATTTATTTTCAATTAATGTAGGGGCACCGAAACTTGTCCCTGTTTCTGCCACTTTCTTCAACGCTTCAACAACTCGTTCATTTGCATGTCCTAAAATTAAAGGTCCCCATGAAAGAACATAGTCAATATATTCATTTCCATCAATATCGTAAATTTTCGACCCTTTACCTCTTTCCATAAAAATAGGGTCCATATCAACCGATTTAAATGCACGAACTGGACTATTAACACCACCAGGCATTAATGATAAGGCTTCTTGAAATGCTTGTTTTGATTTCTCGTAAGATCGCATCAGTGAATCCCCCGTTTCTTATATTAAAGTGATTTCTCGATCCAACGAGCAGCGTCTTTTGCATGATATGTAATAATTAAATCTGCCCCTGCTCGTTTCATACTTGTTAACTTTTCCATGACGAGTTTCTCTTCATCAATCCAACCGTTGATTGCAGCAGCTTTCACCATGGAATATTCCCCACTTACATTATAGGCAACTATTGGAGCATTAAATTGATTGCGAACATCACGAATGATATCCAAATAAGAAAGTGCTGGTTTCACAATGAGAAAATCTGCTCCTTCTTCCATATCCGATTGGGCTTCGCGTAATGCTTCTCTTCTATTCGCAGGATCCATCTGATAAGTTTTCCGGTCTCCGAATTGTGGAGTCGAGTCTGCTGCATCACGGAACGGACCATAGAAACTTGAAGCATATTTCACAGCGTAGGACATAATGGGAATATGTTCAAATCCTGCCTCATCTAATCCGGCACGAATCGCTGCGACAAAACCGTCCATCATATTGGATGGGGCAATGATATCTGCACCTGCTTTAGCTTGACTAACTGCAGTTTGGGCTAATAGTTTTAATGACGGATCATTTAAAACATCGCCATGATCCACTACACCACAGTGACCGTGGTCTGTGTATTCACAAAGGCAAGTATCGGCAATGACAAGAATTTCAGGATAATGTTCTTTTATAAAACGGGTTCCCTCTTGAACAATCCCATGCTCATGATAAGCCCCTGTCCCTGTTGCATCTTTTTCTTTTGGAACACCGAATAAAATGACAGCCTTAATTCCAAGTGAAACAACCTCATCCATTTCACCTTTTAGCTGATCAATGGATAATTGAAAAACTCCAGGCATGGAGGAAACTTCATTTCGAACGTTTTCCCCTTCGACAACAAAAATAGGATAAATGAGATCTTCTTTTCTTAAAAAAGTTTCACGAACTAATGCCCGCATATTTGCTGTTTGACGTAATCTACGATGTCGTGTAAATTGTAAGTCCATCATTGTTCCTCCTTCTCATAATACTTGCACATTTCTTGTAATAATCCATCAATGGTATATTCTTCGGGACAAACTTCAACCGACAGACCATAGCTTATTGCCGTTGTTTTTGCCACTGGTCCTATACAAGCGAAGACAATACCAGATAACTTTTGCTCTAGTTGTAAGCCCTTTACAACGCGCATAAAATGGCGAACTGTTGAAGAGCTTGTAAAAGTGATCATATGTAGTTGTTCGTTTTGCAATAAATGAAGAAGATGTTCCTTCTCTTCATCGGGAAAATAGGTTTCATACACGATCCATTCATCGGCTGTTCCACCAAGCTCTTTTAGTTTTTCGGCAATAATATTTCTCGCGAGATTTCCTTTTGGAATTAGGGCTTTCTTTGCAAAAAATTCACCCTTTTCGATTGCCTTCACAAAATCATCTGCTGTGAATTTGGCTGGAATAAATGCCGCTTCAAATCCATATTGCTTTAGAACTGCATTCGTTTTTGTCCCTACTACCGCAAACTTAGCTATGATCTCATCTTTTTGTATCCCTGCTTTGTTTAATTCATCAAAAAAAGCATGAACACCGTTGATACTTGTTAAGATAATCCAATCGTATGAAGAAATTTCCGACACATATAATGACTTGTTCGGATCCAAATAAGGTTTGAATTCGATCAAAGATACAGTATGAGGGATACCACCCAACTGTTCTATTTTATCAGCAAATTCCTTTGCTTGTCGCTTCGCACGTGTGATCAAAATATGTTTGTCAGCTAAAGTTTGGACTGAGTTCATTAAGAATCAAGCTCCTGCTTCACTTGGTCGATTAAGACTTTCGCCCCCAAATCACTTAATTGCTTTGCGGCACGCACTCCTACTTCTTCTGGTTTTGTTCCTTTTACCATCTCTTTATAAACGGTCTTTCCATCCGGCGACGCCACTAAAACGGTAAGAACAATATCCTCTCCTTCAAGATGGGCATAACCAGCAATCGGAACTTGGCAGCCGCCTTCCATTTTGTGAAGGAATGCCCGTTCCGCTTTCACTGTTTTCTCCGTACTTTTGCATGTAAATGGGGCTAAAATTTGAAGAAGTTCCTCATCATCCTCACGGCACTCAATGGATAAAGCGCCTTGACCAACCGCTGGCATGCATAGATCAGGATCAATAAATTCCGTTACCACATCTTGCGACCAGCCCATTCTTTTTAACCCTGCTGCTGCTAAAATAATCGCATCATAGTCTTCATTTTTTAACTTTTCAAGACGAGTGTCAATATTTCCTCGAATCCATTTAATTTCCAAATCTGGTCTTCTCGCTAAAATTTGCGAACTTCTTCGTAAACTACTAGTCCCAATTATGGAGCCTTCAGGCAGTTCAGAAAGCGTCTTTTGACTTTTTGAAATAAGGGCATCTCGATGATCTTCTCTTTCAGGAATACAACCGATTGTTAATCCCGGCGGTAAAATAGCAGGCATATCCTTCATACTATGTACAGCCATATCAATTTCTTTATTTAACATCGCTTGTTCAATTTCTTTTACAAATAGCCCTTTTCCTCCTACTTTAGAAAGGGTGACATCTAAAATTTTATCCCCTTTTGTGACAATTTCCTTCACTTCAAATTCATATGTTGGATTCAATTTTTTTAATTGTTGAATGACCCAGTTTGTTTGAGTAAGAGCAAGCTTACTTCTTCTCGAACCGACAATGATTTTTCGCATAGTACCCTCCAAAAAAGTTTTTTACATATACCAAAAATGAAAAGTCGACAACCGACTTAATAAAAAGAAATTAATTAGGATGATGAGAAATGCCAATACATTAATAAAGGCAAGATTTTTTCCGTACATCCCTTTTCTGACTTTCAAATATAAAAATACACTGTAAACAATTAACAAAATGAATGAACCAAGGATTTTTGGGTCATATAGTGTAACATTTGGTAGCTTAATAAACTTCCATTGTAATCCCAAAATTAAACTTAGGACAAGGATGGGTACTCCTATTCCATTTAAGATATAGGACATCTTCTCTAGCTTTTCCAAATCCCCTATCCTCCATAAACGCTGGCTCCATTTTTTTCTTTTTAACAGATGGTATTGAAGTAAATAGAGCATGGAAAAAATGAAAGAAAGAGAGAAAGCACCATAAGAGAGTATAGCCATCACAATATGAATTAATAGCAATTCAGATACTAGCTTTTCTGCCATTGTTTCTGATTGAAGCTGAAAAGGCATAAATGTATGAATAGCCATAAAAGCAAACCCTAATATATTCGTAAAGAAAACGGTAAAGTCCATTCTTAGAAGTCGATTTAGACTTAAGGAGAGCGTGATCAAAACCCATGCATAAAAATAAAATCCTTCAAAAATAGTTAATACAGGAAATCTACCTGTTCTGAACATATATAGAAACAAAAAAATTGTTTGAAGAATCCAAACAATTGCTAAAAGCCAGAAGGCGATTTTATTCGCCTTCCGATTCTGTTGTAAAAAATCAATGAAATAAAAAAGTATGCTTGCAGCGTATAGAACAATCATTAATTCATGCAGCCTTGTCATTCCTTGTTCAAACATAGTGTAACCTCACTTACACTTAATATGAAGGCTGTACAACAACTTCTTTGCTTGTCGTTTCAGCTGATTTTATTTTTGGTTGCTGCTTCACGTTCTCTTCAATATTAAAGATTTTCATAAAAAGATCGAGCTTCTCTTCCGCATTTTTTTCCCCAGCTAATTCTTTCGCTTGCAAGATCGGATCTTTTAACATTTGGTTAATAATACTTTTCGTGTGTTTTCTTAAAACTTTTAGTTCACGTTCTGTTAAGTTTGGAATTTTTCTTTCGATACTCTTCATCGTTTCAGCCTGAATAGACAAGGCCTTTTCCCGAAGAGCTGAAATCACCGGAACAACTCCAAGCATATTTAACCACTCATTAAAAGCAACCATTTCTGCTTCAACCATCAACTCAATTTTTTCAGCAGCTTTTTGGCGTTCTGCTAAATTGGCTTCGACAATGCCTTCTAAATCGTCAATATCATATAGGAACACATTATCCATTTCGCTAATCGCGGGATCAAGATCACGTGGTACCGCAATATCTACTAAGAAAAGAGGCTTTCCTTTTCTCATTCGTTCCACCACGGACATCAATTCCTTTGTCACCACATATTCTTTTGAACCCGTTGAACTAATTAAAATGTCAGCATCTACGAGAGCACATTGCAGTTCTTGTAATGATTTCGCCTCTCCAGAAAAACGGTCAGCTAATGAAGCGGCTTTCTCGAATGTACGATTAATAACGGTTACATTTGTTGCACCGCTACCTTGCAAGTTTTCGATGGCAAGTTCGCCCATCTTACCTGCCCCAATGACGAGGACATGTTTTCCTTTTAATTGACCGAAAACTTTTTTTGCTAATTCTACCGCAGCATAACTTACTGAAACAGCATTAGCACCGATTTCCGTTTCAGAATGGCCTTTTTTCGCCACAGTAATCGCTTGTTTAAACAAATGGTTGAACACTGTACCCGTTGTTTCCACTTCTTGAGCCATCAAGAAACTAGTACGAACTTGTCCTAAAATTTGTGTTTCTCCTAGTACCATGGAGTTTATACCACATGTCACTCTAAATAGATGTTCAATGGCCCCTTCTTGTTCATAGGTATACAAATATGGTGAAAATTCCTCTTTGTCAATGTCGAACCATTCGGATAAGAAATCCTTAACATAATAACGTCCTGTATGGAGCTGATCAACGACGGCATATAATTCTGTACGGTTACATGTTGATAGAATCACGTTCTCTAATACACTTTTTTTATGATTTAACGCTTTCATCGCGTTTCCTAAATCAGATTCATTGAAAGATAACCGTTCACGTATCTCAACTGGGGCCGTTTTATAGTTTAATCCAACAACAATAATATGCATAATGACATATACACCCCCAAAAATCATTAATATAATTATATCATGGGAACAAAAATCTTTACGGCAAAATTGTGAACATATGATAACATTAAAGCATGTTAGTTAGCAGATGAGAATTTAGAAAAGCGAAGGCACTCTTCTAGCGATCCAAATTATTTAGACCTAACTCTCAACTGCCAACTAAGTGAATATAACATTTCAATCAATGGGTTTTTGCCTTTTCCACCTAGGGACTTTTTAGCCCATCGATTCGCAATAAAACATAGATTTCGACATATCCTCTATAGGGTACCAGACCTATTCTAAATATTCAAGTGAGTGGTGAGTGACAATGAAGCATAAGAGAATTTTCCCAGGAATCATCTTGATCGGATTCGGATTTTATTTCTTTTTGCAAAAATCTAATATTCAAGTATTTCAAGATTTCTTTACATGGCCAACTTTATTAGCAATCGTTGGAATAGCTTTTTTAGGACAGGCCTATTCCGAAAGAGATGATAGTTCGATTTTACCCGGAGTCATTCTAACAGGATTTGGTGTTCATTTTCACCTTGTGAATCTTTTAGAACAATGGCCTAATGATATTGGTGTATTTATTTTTATTATTGCCCTCGGATTACTCTTACAGAATAGAAGAAATGGGAGTGGTTTATTCCCAGGATTGTTATTCCTTATTTTAGCCATCATATCGTTGTTTTATGAAAAAATTACAGAATGGTTTGGCTTATTGGAAAATAATGCCGAGATGATTTGGAGTCTTTGGCCAATAATGCTCGTACTTGTTGGTGCTTATTTATTATTTATGAAAAAAAAGTGAGGAATTAGTTTCCTCACTTTTTTACATATATTTCTCGATGATGGCCCAAGTCTGATCTTTTCCTTCTCCGGTTTCAGAAGAAAAGAGGACGATTTCATCATTCGGATCAAAATCTAATATTTCTTTCGTCCTTTTTAAATGTTTCTGCCATTTTCCCCTTGGAATTTTATCCACTTTTGTGGCAATCACAATACATGGGATATCATAATATTTCAAGAAATCATACATTAAGATATCGTCTTCCGTCGGTTCATGACGGATGTCCACAATTAACAGTACGGCTTTCAATTGTTTTCTTTCGGTTAAATACGTTTCAATCATTTTTCCCCATGCTTCACGTTCTTTTTTCGAAACCTTTGCATAGCCATACCCTGGAACATCTACGAAATAGAGGGCTTCTTCAAGAATATAAAAATTTAAAGTTTGTGTTTTACCTGGCTTTGAAGAGGTCCTTGCCAGGCTTTTACGATTGATCATTTTATTAATAAAAGATGATTTTCCTACATTTGATCGCCCTGCCAAGGCAAATTCCGGTAGCTGATCATCTGGATATTGCTCTGGCTTTACAGCACTTATGACGATCTCTGCATTATTTACTTTCATTTCTCCCCACCTACTAAAGCTATTTGTATTACTTCATCCATATGTGAAGCAAGAATAAATTTCAAATCATCGCGAATACTCTCAGGAATATCATCTAAGTCTTTCTCATTTTCTTTTGGTAAAATAATCGTCGTTAATCCCGCTTGATGAGCTCCCAATGATTTCTCCTTCACTCCACCAATTGGCAAAACTCTTCCTCTTAATGTAATTTCGCCAGTCATTCCTACTTCTTTACGAAGTGGCTTATTCGTTAAAGCAGAGATGAGGGCGGATGCAATGGTGATTCCAGCAGATGGGCCATCTTTCGGTACAGCTCCTTCTGGTACATGAATATGAATATCAAAATTTTCATGAAAATCTTCTTCAATTCCATATTCTTTTACTTTTGAACGGACATAACTTAAAGCAGTTTGGGCAGATTCCTTCATGACATCTCCTAGTTTTCCTGTTAAAAGTAGCTTCCCTTTTCCTGGGGAAAGGGATACTTCTATTTGAAGGGTGTCACCACCAACCGTAGTATAAGCTAATCCATTTGCTACCCCAATTTGATCCTCTGCATCGGCTTGTCCATAATGAAATTTTCGTTTTCCTAAAAACCCTTCCAAATTTTTCTCTGTAATGATCAGACGCTTCTTCTTACCTGAAACGACCAGTTTAGCGGTCTTGCGACAGATGGCGGCTAATTGTCGTTCTAGGCTTCGAACACCTGCTTCACGAGTATAATAGCGAATAATCATTTGAAAAGCCTCTTCTCTTACTTGCAGTTGACTCTTCGTTAAGCCATGTTCTTTTATTTGTCTCGGTAATAGATGATCTTTGGCAATATGCGTCTTCTCAAGCTCAGTGTACCCAGGGATCGTAATGATCTCCATACGATCTCGTAGTGGCCCAGGGATCGCCGATAAATCATTTGCTGTTGCAATAAACATCACTTTCGATAAATCATATGGTTCTTCAATATAATGATCACTAAAATGATGATTTTGTTCCGGATCTAACACTTCTAGCATGGCTGAAGAAGGATCCCCCCGAAAATCATTGGACATTTTATCGATTTCATCTAATAAAAACACAGGGTTGATGGTTCCGGCTTTTTTCATTCCTTGAATAATCCGTCCTGGCATCGCTCCAACATATGTACGACGGTGTCCTCGAATTTCGGATTCATCTCTAACACCACCTAATGAAACACGAACAAATTTTCTCCCTAATGATTCTGCAATTGACCGTGCTAAACTTGTTTTTCCGACTCCAGGAGGTCCAGCTAAACAAAGAATCGGTCCTCTTAAAGATTCTGTTAGTTGTTGAACGGCTAAATACTCTAGTACTCTTTCTTTTACCTTCTCCAGTCCATAATGATCACGATTTAAAATTCTTTCTGCTTTCTCAATATTTAAATCGTCTTTCGTGGCATGGGACCAAGGGACGGTAATTAACCATTCTAAATAATTGCGAATAACAGCACTTTCTGCTGAGCTAGTTGGAACTTTTTCATATCGATCCACTTCTTTTAATGCTGCCTTTTCCACATGCTCAGGCATATTGGTTTCTTCAATCCGTTTTAAAAGTTGCTCGATTTCACCTGACTTGCCTTCTTTATCGCCCAACTCTTTTTGGATCGCTTTCATTTGCTCACGTAAATAATATTCCTTTTGCGTCCGCTCCATAGAACGCTTTACTCTTTGTCCAATTTTCTTTTCTAAATTTAATATTTCTTTTTCATTGTTTAAAATGGCAATTACTTTTTGTAATCGTTCTTTTATATCAAACGTTTCTAAAATTTCTTGTTTCTCTTTAATTTTAATTGGTAGATGAGACGCAATGATATCTGCTAATCGTCCAGGTTCATCCATATCTGCCACTGTCGCAAATGTTTCCGCTGAAACCTTTTTCGTCATTTTTATGTATTGTTCAAAATACTCTAACAATGTCCGCATAAGGGCTTCTAATTCAATATCCTTATGAGAATCATCTTCATATGATGTGACTGTCACACTAAAATAATCATCTTGTTCATGGAATTGTTCAATCTTCCCACGATTTAACCCCTCTACTAATACACGAAAGGTTCCATTTGGTAACTTTAACATTTGTTTGATTTTCGTTAATGTCCCTACTTCATATAAGTCTTCTCGAATGGGGTCATCTATATTTGTATCAATTTGTGTAGATAGAAATATTAGATGATCCTCCATCATCGCTTTTTCAAGAGCTTGCATCGACATTTCGCGACCTACATCTAAGTGAAGCACCATTGTAGGGTAAACCAATAATCCCCGCAACGGAAGAAGTGGGATTGTATATTCAGATTGTTTCTTCATATTTATACCTCCGAAAGCTACAATTATGTGTATCTAGAATTGATCTTTGCAAGCAATGACCTTCATTTTCTTCATCCATGGCCGTTTATCAATTATTTTATCTGGCTAAGATTGGCTTTAAGTCGCCTCCGCTTTTATGAATATCCAGCTGCGGCTCCTAGGGCCTCGAGGTCATCTGTCCATCCTTTCTGTCGCAAAAAACGCGACGCCAAGGCTGGTCAGATGCTTGTCGCCCCTGTGCAGTCGCCTCCGCTTTTATGAATATCCAGCTGCGGCTCCTAGGGGCTCGAGGTCAAGTGTCAATCTCCTCCAGAGGGGAAAAGCGCCCTCTTGCGGAGCTTGTCACTTGCTTGTCGCCCCTGTGCAGTCGCCTCCGCTTTTATCATTGTCCAGCTGCGGCTCCTAGCTGCTCGAGGTCATCTGCTCTTCCTTTCTGTGGCAAAGTGCGCCACGCCAAGGCTGATCAGATGCTTGTCGCAGCTGTACAGTCGCCTCCGCTTTTATTCCTTTGTACAATTTTATCCTATTTAAGAAATGGTGTCCATTGAAGGAATGGGATTGGTGTTCTTAAATAAATGAATTTCATTAAAAATCCCGTTCGCTTTTCACGTAAGGAACGGGATGGAATTTTTTCACCTTTCGTAAATGGGGGTCCTCATCCTCACTTTTAATGTATGGTTCTCGTTTGAAGGAGGTCTAATAGCCCGTTTTCTTCTATGATAAGAGTCGTTCCTACAACTAAGTAAGGTTGGTCAAACTGATTTTTGACTTTTAGTTTCTTGGAACGCTTGGTCTAGAATTCCATCTACATTAGCCCTTTTATCCAGAGCATAGTCAAATACTTCGCGCAAATGCTCGACTGAAATCACCGAGATCCCTTCTATATCATTTAAAATCGATTGCATATTTTCCTTTGGTATAAGCACGTTTTTAGCTCCAGCTTGTTTTGCCGCTTTCACTTTTGCTAAAATCCCACCCACTGGTTTTACCTTTCCATGAATACTAATCTCCCCTGTCATCGCGATGGTATGATGGACGGGTATTTTATAAATAGCGGAGTAAATTCCTGTTGCCATGGCAATTCCAGCTGAAGGACCGTCGACTGGAACACCACCTGGGAAATTAACATGAATATCATACTGATGGGCAGGCACTCCTAATGATCGTAAAACGGTTATGACGTTTTCAGCCGATCCTTTCGCCATGCTTTTTCTTCTAATCGATTTCCCTTGACCCCCAATATTCTCCTCCTCAACGATTCCAGTTACATTAACAATCCCTTTTTCCTCGGCTGGAATCACTGTGACTTCAATTTCTAATAAAGATCCACTATTCGGACCCGTAACAGCTAAGCCATTTACTAGCCCTATTGCTGGTGAATCATGGATTTCTTTCTCAAATCTTGGTGATAACTGACTCGAATGAATCAACCATTCAATATCGCTATCCTTAATAAAATTTCTTCCTTCTGTGATCGCAAGTCCTGTCACAATTTGAATCATGTTCACTGCTTCGCGACCATTTTTCGCATAATTTGATAATGATTGTAATCCTGTTTGATTTATTTTCATTGATACTTTATTGGCAGCATTGCTAGCAACCTTCGTAATTTCCTCTCGATCTAATTCCCTAAAGAACACTTCCATACATCGCGAACGAATCGCAGGAGGAATTTCATTTGGCGTCCTCGTTGTGGCACCGATCAAACGAAAGTCAGCAGGCAAACCATTTTTAAAAATATCATGAATATGTGTAGGAATTTGATGATTCTCCTCACTATAATATGCACTTTCAAGAAACACTTTTCGGTCTTCTAATACTTTTAATAATTTATTCATTTGGATTTGATGTAACTCACCAATTTCATCAATAAAAAGAATTCCACCATGAGCATTCGTAACAGCTCCTTGTTTTGGTTGAGGAATCCCCGCTTGTCCCATGGCTCCTGCTCCTTGATAAATCGGATCATGAACAGATCCAATCAAGGGGTCAGCAATTCCACGTTCATCAAATCTGGCCGTTGTTGCATCTATTTCAACAAAAACAGACGAGGGGCGGAATGGGGTCTTTTCCATCTTTTTTGCCTCTTCTAAAACAAGTCTAGCTGCTGCCGTTTTTCCGACTCCTGGAGGACCGTAAATGATTACATGCTGTGGGTTTGGTCCACAGAGTGCAGCTCTTAAAGCTTTTATTCCATCTTCTTGACCAACAATATCTGAAAAAGAAGTAGGGCGCACCCTTTCAGAGAGTGGCTCTGATAAAGAAATTGAACGCATTTTTTGTAATTGATTCATTTCTTTTTTTGATTCACGATCAATTGTTACTTTTTGTGTTCGTTGATTTTTTAATAAATTGAAAAAGTATAAACCGATAATTACACCGAAAACTAGCTGAATCACTAGTGCAATCCCAGTCCAATTCATATGGTTCCCCTCCAAATCTACTTACATTTTATTATTTGCTAGTATTTCCTTGGAGGAGAGGGAATAAACAACAAATAGCATTACAGTATTTGGATAATGCGAGACTTTATTTCCGTGAACCTCTCTCCAATAAATTGGAGAGCTTCTCGCTTCAT
Source organism: Oikeobacillus pervagus (assembly GCF_030813365.1). Taxonomy (NCBI): domain Bacteria; kingdom Bacillati; phylum Bacillota; class Bacilli; order Caryophanales; family Bacillaceae; genus Oikeobacillus; species Oikeobacillus pervagus. The sequence goes on along the minus strand of NZ_JAUSUC010000051.1, from coordinate 774 downwards.
TGAGTCGACTAGTGCCGCACTCTCCACGAAGGCTAGTTCCTAGCCTAGCGTGTCTTACGACACGTTTGTAAGTGTTGTACTGCCCGTTTGAGAATGTTTTTGGCGGCATTTACATCACGGTCACATTCAAATCCACAAGAAGGGCAACGATGCGTCCGTACAGCCAATGTTTTCTTTACGATTTCATCACAGCTTGAGCATTGTTGACTTGTGTTTCGTGGGTCAACCAGTACAACAAGCTTACCAGCACTTTCAGCCTTGTAAGTGGTGAACTGCACAAGTTGATTCCACCCTGCGTCTACAATGTTTTTCGCAAGATGATGATTTTTCACCATGTTTATGATTTTCAAATCTTCAAAGGCGATCAAATCATAGCCATTTACCAATTGACGTGACACCTGATGAGCATTATTTCTACGCTGATTCGCAATATATTCATGCTTCTTCGCAAGAAGTGCCACGGCTTTTTTACGTCTTCTCGACCCTTTCTTTCGTCTGGATACGATACGCTGTAGCTTCTTGAGTTGTCTCTCGCTTTTACGCAAATACTTGGGTGCGTGGTGAAAATCACCATCCGATGTAATCGCCAGATGTTGTAAGCCCAGATCAACACCGATTCTTTTTCCTGTTACTTGTGTTTGCGTTTCAATTTCGCAAAACAAACAAACGTAGTACCGTTCGTTTTTGGCGATGACTGTACATGTTTTGATTGCCCCTTGCATCTGTCGATGCAGTTTGATTCGAACAGATCCGATTTTGGAAAGTCTGATGTAT